>NZ_DDDQ01000118.1:0-46137 GCF_002336325.1 Roseivirga sp. UBA1976
AGCGATTTTCTGCTTCCAGAATTTTTCGCTGTGGGTCGTTTTCAGCCAAAGACGAGGGCACCAGGTTGTACCGCTGACCAAAATTGGTCATAAGTCTTTCGGCATGTTCCAATTGTCTTATGCGCGAATGGAGCTTGGAGAGGGCTTCATAAAGTTCAAAACTTATAATCTCCGTGCCCTCCTTGTTCATGGCATATTCAATTACCTTAAAGTTGTATTGCGGCTCCAGATAACGCCAATTGTAGTAGTCTGTCAGCTCACCGGCATCCAGCAGGCTATCCCATTCGACCAATTTGCCCCGCTGATAAGAGGCAAAGCCGGGAAAATTGGTTCTGAATTCCTCCAGTTCTTTTTTCAGGCTTATTAAAACCTTTTCTTTTTCATCTTTTAATTTTTGACCCTCTGCATAGCGCTGAAAAAGAAAGGCCATGTACACCCCCACAAAAACGACTAATAGTTCAAGCAACAGCCACTTTACTTTGTCACTGATTTGAAATAGCTTTCTAATAAACATTGATGTAGCTTTACCCAAAGGTTCAATTATTTGTAGTTTCAGGCAAATGTAAACCGACTGAAACGGTAGATTTACCAACTGAAAGTGAAGGTTTTAGCCATGAGAAAAAGTGAAAAGGGAAGAAAAGGACAACCTGAGTCATTGGGCGATGCAATACAGGAAATGCTAAAGTCTTTTAGAATTGAAGAGAAGTTCAATGAGGCAAATTTGGTTAACTCTTGGGAGAAGATCATGGGTGCTCCTATAGCCAAGCGAACCACTAAGGTTTACATTCGAGACAAAAAGCTTTTTGTTCATATTAACTCTGCTCCTCTTAAGCACGAGTTGAGCATGTCTCGTGACAAAATTCTGGTACTGATTGCCCGGGAACTTGGTAGTTCCATTGTCAATGAGGTAATCATTAAGTAAAATAGCGACCATTTAGTCTCAGAAGAATAAGAAGAGAGGCTGTCTCTCAAGCCTTTCAAAATCCTGCTCAATGGTAGAACAAAATCTGTCGACTCCGGAGACAGCCTCCTTCAACTGATAAATATGGCCTTGGCCTAGTTTTTCTTTATCTCTTGTTGTAGTTCTGCCTTTTGATTCTGAGGCAGCTTTACGGTTTTAATCATGTTGTCCTCTTTCACAAATTTGTTGAGTGCTGCTACAATAGCTTCTTTCGTTATGGCGTCTGCCCGCTCATTGCCTGTGAGTATGTTTTCCATATCTTCCCCGGTTTTCAGGTAAGTGGCTATCATGCTCTGCCAGTAGGAGTTCTGTTTAATTTGTTCCTCAAAGTTCTGTTTTCTGGCGTTAATCACTTTATCCAAATCTTCCTGAGTGAAATTGCCCTGTTTTATGTTTTCCAGCTCTTGTATAGCGGCCTGAACCAGCTTGTCTACATTCTCCGGCTTGCAGGGAAATGAAATTGAAAATGAAAACGTGGAGTTAGGGTACTGAGAAGATGAGAAGGATGCCCCGGCACCATATACTCCACCCATATCTTCCCTAAGGGTTTCTATCATTTTATTGGAAAGAATACTGGCCGCGGCATTAAGCAGACCATTATTTTCCAGGTTGTAATCAAAGTCTCCGCTAAAAGTGATGTTTACCTGGCTCTTATCGTCTACCCCCACATATATATTCTTCTCGTGCTTTCCGCTAATAATCCGTAAACCCAAATCTTTATACATTTCTTTAGAGCCTTTGGCTGGCAACGAAGCCACATATGTTTCCAGATACTTTCTAAAGGAAGGCATGTCTACATTACCCACAAATACGAATTTAAAGTCTCCACCATTGGCAAATCGCTCTTTGTAAATCTGTACGGCCTTATCCAGTTCAATTTTATCGAAACTCTCAGCCGATGGAAACTCAACTCTCGGGTGGTTATCGTACATAAAGCGCTGGCGCTGCACAGAATACTGAAGATCGGGGCTAGCACTAAAGTTTACATAGAGGTTCTTTGTTCTGGAAAGCCAACTGTTAAACGCAGATTCATCCATACGCACATTGGTAAACCTTAGATGTAGAAGCTGAAAAAACGTTTCCAAATCTTTAACGCTAGAAAAGCCTGAGAGGCCTTCTTCGTAAGAATTGATGTAGGGTTGCACCGAGGCTGTCTTTCCGGTTAAAAACTTGCCCAAGTCTATAGCACTGAAATCGCCTATACCCATTTCATTCACGATGGCCGCGGCATTTGAGGCCGACCAGTATACATTATCCGGGTATAAGGAAGTTCCGCCAAACGAAAAGGCTGTCATTCGCACTTCATCGTTTTTAAAGTCTGTAGGTTTAATGAACACTTCAGCACCATTGCTTAGTGTAATGTGTGTGATGCCCGTGGTTTCATTGGTTTGTTCTGCAACAATTTTACCCGGTTTTGGTGGGGCATCCATCAATGCAGAAGCAATAGCCTCTTCCTCATAAGGCTCAATGGAGTCATCCTCTACTATGGCATCCAGCAGGGCTGTCATTTCTTCGGCCGAAGGAATGGCCGCAGCATTTTCGGTTTTGGCTTGTACCTCAATGGTTCGGTTGTCATTGTGCCACCAACTATCGAGCAAGCCATTGATCTCTTTAAGTGTAATAGTGGGGATAATCTGCTCGGCCATTTCTCTGGTTTGTTTGGCACTTAGCAATGGGCCTCCATTTAAAAAATGGTTGAGATAGCCTTGTACTAAAGACCAGGACTCCCGCTTGTCTGCCTCTTTTTCAAAACGATCGAGTGAATTGGCAAATGAAGCCAAAGTTCTATCCAATTCGCCTTGGGTAAAGCCGAATCTTCTCACACGCTCGTTTTCTCGAATAGCCGCCAGAAGGCCTTCGGCAAACTTATCTTCCTTCACCTGAATGGAGATGGTATAATCATTTTTGCCCTTGCCTAAAGCGCTGCCATATCCACTGTAGCTATATTGGAAGGGTGGATTTTCCGACTGTACAAGCTCTCTTAGGCGTTGGTTCATCATTTGGCTAAAGAAACTGTATACTAAAGACTCTCTGAGGTCGGCAAACGTATTGCCAGTTTCCTTTTCGCCCGGTTGAATAAAGTTGATGGTAATGGAGTTTGAGGTAGCCTCATCGTCTGAAGCAATGGCTACTCGGGTGCCTTCAAAATCGGGCATGGTATAGTAAATGCGCTCTCTGGGCTTTTCAGGCATTTTTATGTCTGAAAAGTACTCCTTAATCATCTGCTCCATTTCGGCCACATCGAAATCGCCTACAGCAATAAGAGCCATTAAGTCTGGTCGATACCAATCTCTATAGAACCTTTTGGCGGCATCATATTCAAAGTTCTCCAATATTTCAGGCTCACCAATTGGCAATCGCTCAGCATAGCGCGAACCGGCCAGGGTAATTGGCCAAATCTGTTGACGCATGCGTTCATAAGCTCCCAGCCTCAATCGCCACTCTTCCATCACCACCCCTCTTTCTTTGTCTATCTCTTCATTGTCGAAAGTAGCCTGATGTGCCCAGTCGCTCAGCACCAGCATGGCGTTCTTCACGTTTTCCGGCTTATCTGAAGGAATAGGCAGCATGTATACGGTTTCATCAAAGCTGGTATAGGCGTTTAGGTCGCCCCCAAATTCAAGACCCATCTTTTGCAGAAAATCTACCAGCTCATTCTTTTCAAAGTTCTTCGTTCCGTTAAACAGCATGTGTTCGGTAAAGTGAGCCAAGCCCAGCTGGTCATCGTCTTCCACGATGGAGCCTGCTTTTACAGCCAGGCGAAATTCAATACGATTTTCCGGTTTAGGATTAGAGCGGAGATAGTAAGTAAATCCGTTATCTAACTTACCGATTAGTACATCGGGGTCTGTGGGTAATTGTTGGAAGGGAAATAAATGAAAGGGCAGCAAAAGTAAGAGGGCTGCCCAAATAGTTGAGAGTCTTTGACTTGTTCTTTTCATTGGTATCGTGTTTAACTAGAATGTTAGTGAAGATACCAATTGTTCAATAAAGATGAAAAAATTTAACTTTTTTTTGTTCGATTGCTCTCGATCTACTTCTTGTCGGTGTTTAGGTCTTGTAGTATTTTCTTTAGGAATCTGGACTCTTTTAAGTTGTTGAGTCTTTGTTGCAGCTCTATGCGCTGGGCTACAAACAGGGTAGTTATGAACAACATAAACAAGGTAAAATCTGTGGTTACCGTACGAAACATAGAAACAAGCACAATCACTATGGCCAGAATGAGCAGTAAAACGGAATTAGACCGTAGATACCATTTTAGTTCACGCTCCTTTTCTTTGCTATGAAAGCGTTCGGTCTGAATTTTCTCTTTGTTCATTATTATTCGCTGATAAGGCGAAATGGACTTCCAGCGGAGCTCCTCTATTCTCTGTTCTATCTTCTCAATCGTCTTCATGTTGTGTTAACCGTTAAAGACAAAACTACTTCACATTAAAGTAATTTTCAAATAACATTAAGTTAATATACGATTGAATTACACTTGAGTTAACCGGGATTCAGCCTGACGGAAAAAGGTTTTCTGGAAAACAAGTATGCCCAACACCCCCACCAAAATGGCTACATCGGCCATATTAAAAATGGGTAAAAGGGCTACTTTTTTTCCTCCCCAAAGAGGAAACCAATCGGGTAGATAGCCTTCCCAAAAATCGAAGTACAACATATCTATAACCTGCCCATGAAACCAGGGAGTTATGGAGTTGTACGGGGCGTTGTCTAAAAGTGCTCCGTAGAATACAGAGTCGACCAAGTTGCCGATTGCCCCACCCAGTATGGCTGCTATACACCAGAGAAGTCCTGCATGATATTTAGTTTTGGTGAGCCTGAATAGACCATAGGCAATAAAAAGAATGGCCAGCAGACGAAAAACAGTCAAGGCGAGTTTGCCATAGCCTGCTCCAAAGCTCAAACCAAAGGCCATACCTCTGTTTAGTACATAATGTAACTTAAACCATTCGCCCAGCAGGTTGATTTCTCCGGCCGGGCCCATGGTCATGTTATAATGAACCAGCAGCTTTACTGCCTGGTCTATTGCAACAATTGTAAGTGTGAGTACAAAATACTTATACTGTCTCAAAATGAAGCTATCTCACTCCAATGCTGACGGTAAGCGTCCAATCGTCTACCTCCAAACTTTGAGCATCAGATACCTCCTCCAGTATCTCCAGACTCAAAGCCTGAGTTTCTGTACAGATATATTCTGAGTAGGCTCTGATGGCCTCGTCTACAAAGCTATCGGACTTTTGAATTCGGATGTCTATTTTGTCTTGCACATCGAGTCCCATATCTTTTCTCAGGTTCTGCACACGGTTTACCACATCTCTGGCAATTCCTTCCATGCGCAGTTCATCTGTCAAAGTGATGTCAAGAGCCACTGTGGTCTTGCCTTCGGTAGCCACAGACCAGCCGGGAATATCCTGGCTCTTTATCTCCACATCTTCCAGGCTCAAGGTTATTTCTTCACCGGCAAGTTGCAGGGTAAAACTGCCTTCCTGCTCAATTGCGGCTATTTCCTGTTTCCCCCAGGCATTGACTGCCGCTGCAATGGCTTTTACCTTAGGCCCAAACTTTTGACCAATGGAACGGAAGTTTGGTTTAATGCTTTTTACCAAAATCCCACTGGTATCGTCTATAAACTCTATTTCTTTTACGTTTACCTCTGACTTTATTAACTCAGCTACATGCTCTACATTGTGCCTGGTTTTGGCATCAAGCACCGGAATCATAATTCTGGAAAGTGGTTGTCTCACCTTTAACTTTTCCTTCTTGCGGAGCGAATGGGTAAGTGACGAAATGGTTTGAGCGAGTCGCATCTGCTCTTCCAAATCCAGATTAATACACGTCTCATCGGCCTTCGGGAAATCGGCTAGGTGTACTGATTCCTCCTTGTCCTGACCGCTCACTCCGTTGAGGTCCTGATACAGCCTTTCCATATAGAAAGGAGCTATAGGAGCCCCGAGCTTGGCAATAGTGGTCAGGCAGGTATATAGTGTTTGGTAAGCTGCCTTCTTATCGTCATTGTATTCCCCTTTCCAGAACCGCTTCCTGTTCAGTCGTACATACCAGTTGCTCAGCTCATCGGTTACAAAATCCATGATCATTCGAGCTGCTTTAGTTGGCTCATAGGCCGAGTAGGCACTATCTACCTCATTAATGAGTGTATTGAGGCGCGAAAGAATCCACCGATCGCTCTCCGGTCGTTTGTTTAGAGCAATAGGGGCATCTTCAAACCTGAAACCATCCAAATTGGCATAAAGGGCAAAGAAGTTATAGGTATTGTACAGCGTTCCGAAGAACCTTCTCTGCACTTCGCCCACCCCCTCAATGTTAAACTTGAGGTTGTCCCAAGGGTTGGCGTTAGAAATCATGTACCAACGGGTGGCGTCTGGTCCATACTCACCGATGGTCTTAAACGGATCTACGGCATTGCCCAACCGCTTGGACATCTTGTTGCCGTTTTTGTCTAGCACCAAGCCATTGGCAATTACATTTTTAAAGGCCACATTTTCATGTAGCATTACGGCCAGAGCATGCAGAGTAAAGAACCAGCCTCGGGTTTGATCTACACCTTCTGCTATAAAATCGGCCGGAAAATTCTTTTCAAAAACATCTTCGTTTTCGAATGGGTAGTGCCATTGAGCATAAGGCATTGCCCCGGAGTCGAACCATACATCTATGAGGTCCGGTTCGCGGAACATTTTCTGCCCTGAATCGCTCACCAGCACAATATCGTCTACATAAGGCCTGTGCAGGTCAAAATCTTCTCCAATTTGCTCGGTCATGTACCCGGCTTCTATGGATTTTTGCACTTCCTCTCTCAGTTCGGCCAATGAACCAATACACTTTTGCTCTTTCTTATCTTCAGAAACCCAAATAGGTAATGGCGTTCCCCAGTAGCGCGAACGGCTGAGGTTCCAGTCTACCAGATTCTCCAGCCAGTTACCAAACCTTCCTTCTCCGGTAGAGGCCGGTTTCCAGTTGATGGTTTTATTGAGCTCCACGAGCTTGTCTTTATAGGCCGTGGTTTTTATGAACCAAGAATCCAAAGGATAGTAGAGTACCGGCTTGTCTGTTCTCCAGCAGTGCGGATAACTGTGCTCGTATTTTTCTACCCTAAAGGCTCTATTTTCTTCTTTTAGTTTGATAGAAATGAGTACATCGAGCGACTTTTCAGGCATCTCTTCTTCTTTGTAGTACTCATTCTTCACATACATGCCGGCAAAGTCTGTGATCTCTTTCACATACTTTCCTTGTTTGTCTACTATGGGTACCTCTTTGCCCTCTTCATCTCTTACAAATACTCCGGGTAGGTTGTACTGAACAGAGGTTCTGAAGTCATCGGCACCAAAGGTTTTGGAAATATGTACTATTCCGGTACCATCTTCGGTGGTCACAAAATCTCCAATAACCACAGTACATCCGGGTTTTGGTAGAGGAATGTAAGGCATCAACTGCTCGTAGCTGGTCCCTGCAAGTTCTTTTCCCTTAAACTCACCGATTACCTCATAAGGGATGAGCTTGTCGCCTTCTTTATAGTCTTCCAGCTTTAGGTCGCGAGCTTTCGGGTTGAAGTAATGACTCAGCCTATCCTTTGCCAGAATTACATTGATGGGTTGGAAGGTATATTGGTTGAAGGTTTGAACCTTCACATAATCTATATTAGCGCCTACGGCCAGACCGTTGTTTGCAGGTAAAGTCCATGGAGTAGTGGTCCAAGCCAGAAAGAAGTCATTCTCCGTTCCTTCAATCTTGAACATGGCGGTAATGGAGGTGTCTTTTACATCTTTGTAGGTTCCGGGCTGGTTAAGCTCGTGGGAACTAAGGCCAGTACCTGCTGCAGGTGAGTATGGTTGTATAGTATACCCCTTGTATAACAAGTCTTTGTCGTAGAGTTTTTTAAGCAAACTCCAGAGGGTTTCTATATAGTCGCGCTCAAAAGTAATGTACGGATTGTCCAGGTCTACCCAGTAGCCCATCTTTTCGGTCAAATCGTCCCACTCATCTTTGAATCGCATTACTGTTTCGCGACATTTCTGATTGTACTCTTCAACCGATACTTTTACGCCTATATCTTCTTTCTTTATGCCAAGCTCCTTCTCTACCTGAAGTTCTACAGGCAAGCCGTGGGTATCCCAGCCCCCCTTTCGCTTTACCTGAAATCCCTTTTGGGTCTTGTACCTACAGAAAATATCTTTAACGGTACGAGCCATTACGTGGTGAATACCGGGTGTACCATTGGCCGAAGGTGGGCCTTCAAAAAAGGTAAATGTTGGCTGTCCTTCTTTCAACTCAACCGACTTCTGAAAGATGTGATTGGTCTTCCAAAACTCGAGAATATCTTCACCAACTTTGGCAAATTCAGGCTGCTTGTATTCTGTGTACTTCTTCACACCTACTCCTTTTTCAGTTGTTAGCGTATTACTTCTTGGTGGTTCCCACAAAGGGGTCGTTTTCTTTGATCAACAGGTTTTGTGTATCTATTTCTTCGTCTTCATCTTCTATGTAGAACTCATAGTGTTCTATAAGGGGATGAAAGTTTTGGTTTCGCTTACCACTATCGAACACCATGAGCAAAGCCGGCAACAACGTGAGGTTGGTAAACATGGCAAAGAAAAGTGTCAGGGAAGTGAGTAAGCCAAGGGCCACTGTTCCTCCAAAATCGGAAAAGACAAAGATTACAAACCCAAAAAACAGAATAATGGAGGTATAGAGCATGCTAGACCCTGTTTCTTTTATGCTGTTGCTTATGGCAATTGGCACAAAGAATTTCTTGGCAAACAACTCTTGCCGGTATTTGGCCAGAAAATGAATGGAATCATCTACTGAAATTCCAAAAGCTATGCTAAAGATTAATGCCGTACTCGGTTTTAACGGAATGCCAAAGTATCCCATAATTCCGGCTGTCATAATCAGAGGAATGAAGTTGGGAATGAGCGAAATGACAATCATTCGAATATTGGCAAAGAGTATGGCCATAATAATGGCAATAATGACGAAGGCCAACAGTAAACTGAACCTCAGGTTTTCGATGAGAAACTGATTGCCCTTAACGAAGAGCAGTGTTGAGCCAGTTACAGCCGTTGAGATTTCCTCATCGTCTTTAAACACCTTGTCTATTTCCGGTTCAATCACGTGGTTAATGAGCGAGTCCATTTTATTGGAACCTATATCGGCAATCTTCAGACTCACGCGCATTACCTGACCGGTTGTGTCTACAAAAGAGCTCAGAAAGCTGGCATTATCGCTCTGGTTGGATAGATAGCTTAGAATTACGTTTCTGTCGCTGGGGCTCGGCAAACCGTAGAAGCGTTCGTTGCCATTATAAAAAGCTTGACGCACTGCCTTGGCAAAAGAGACGATCGATACCGGAGACGACACATTTTCCAACGGCTCCAGAGCCTCTTCGAGCTGATCTACCCTTCTGAGGTTTCTGGCATTTATGGTCGATTTGGGTCGTCCGAAATCAATTATTATCTCCAGCGGCATCACCCCGCTAAAATTGTCTTCAAAAAAGTAGAGGTCTTGCTTGAGCTGAGATTTCTCGGGAATATCATCGACCATATAGGCCACTGAATAGAGCTTGGTAACACCCACTATGGCCACGGTAAGAATAACAGCTGTGGCTGCAAAAACCCTGTAGCGATGGCGGTGTACCAGCAAGTCGAGCAGTACCAAAAACCGACCTACAATTTTAAACTCAAGGTGTTTTAACTGATTGGCCTTAGGGGCCGGCAAATAGCTGAGAATACCCGGAATGAGTACTATACTTACTACAAACGTGGCAAGGATGTTAATTCCGGCTACCAGCCCAAATTCCTTCAATAGCTTAATATCGGTGGTCAGCAGCACCAAAAAACCGATGGCCGTGGTAAAATTGGTGATGAAGGTGACCATACCAATTTTGCGCACCATTCGGCTAAGCGCCTTTATTTTGTTGCCATGTTTGGCAAACTCCTGATGGTACTTGTTGAGTAAATAAACAGCATTGGGTATACCTATTACAACTATTATGGAAGGTATAAGCCCCGTGAGTACCGTTATTTTGTAGTTGAGAATGCCCACTGTGCCCAACACCCACACTACCACCACACTGATAACAATAAGCGGTACCACTACTGAGGTCCACGACCGGAAGAACAAAAACAGAATTAGCGCTGTAATGCCCAAAGACAATACAATGAAGAGCCTCAGTTCATCATTAGTCTTTTCTTGCATTACGGTTCGCACAAAGGGCATTCCTGAGTAATGAAGTTCTATTCCAGTTTGCCGGGTAAACTCTTCTCCCATGGCCTGAATATCTCTTACCAACCCATTTCTGTCTTTGGAGTTGAGCACCTCGCGCTTCATATTAATGAGTATGAGCGTGGCTCCATTCTCCGGATTCAACAGTTGTCCGGTATAAAACTTGAGCTTCAAAGCTTCGGCCAGCAGCGAGTCTAGCTCCTGCTGCGTTTTTGGATAGTCGGGAATTAAGGGCTGCAGATCGAAACTCCTCTTCTCAGTGTTTTTGACCACATTTTGGAGCGCTGCCAGAGAAATTACATTGCTGATACCTTCAGTACTGGCTATACGATCATTGAGTCTCTTATAGGCATTAAAATTTTCCAGCGCATAAATGGCACTGTCTTTAGCACCAACTACCAGAATGTTGCCATCTTCTCCGAACTTTTCTTTAAACTCTTGAAAATACCGGTAGTTCTCATCAGTGCTCGGCACTGCGGTGTTAAAGTTAAAGGCCATCTGAACATCGCGAGCCATAAAGCCCATAAAGGCTGTTACAAGAGCCAGCGCGACTATCAGTATAAACCTGTATTTCAGTACAATATGGGGGAGTTTAGACCACATTTTCGAACAAGATCACAAAGGTAATATTTTCCCCTTTCAATCATATCCACAGGCCATGTTATTCGGAATAAGTGCTCTATATTTTACCGGGCAGGGCTATACCTCCAATCTTTCGGTACAAATTCATGGCGTTAGAGTCGGTTAGGCCCGATACAAAATCAAGTAAAGCCCTAAGGGCAAGGTACACGGTAGGAGCCTGTTCAATTTCGTAGCGGGTATCTTCGGGAAGCAATCTGTAGCACACCTGCTCTTTTCTTGTTTGTTTGCCTTTTTGAATAGAACATGCCGCTGGCACAAAAGCCTCGAGCAAACCATTAATTACTGTAAAACCGGCCGCTTCAATTTCCAGCACTGTTCTGGATCGGTAAATATTCTGAACCGATATCTTACTTATTTGTGCCAGGTGGTCGGCAGCCGGAATGGCATCTGTAAGTGAAACATCAAATTTTCCGCTCAAAATATCCTCTTCACTATCAAGAAACAGGGTCTTGCATTGATCTATCAGCTCGGAAATAGCCAAGGCCCTGAGCACCGCAATTTGCTCTCTTTTACTCCTTATAGTATATAGCTTATTTCTGTCGAACCTCTCACCAATAACCTGTGCATACAATTCAATGGTATCTTCCTGGCTCAGCAGCCCCAAATTGCAACCGTCTTCAAGGTCTATGACATGGTAACAAATATCATCTGCCGCCTCTACTAAAAATGCCAAAGGGTGCCTTGTCCATTGCTCCTCTGCTAAAGCCTTCAGCCCCAGCTTATGTGCCATTTCCTTAAACAGGTCGGCTTCCGATACATAAAAGCCATACTTCTTCTGGCTTCTTCTGGGTTTGAGTGCATCGCTGACCAGAGCCGGCCTGGGGTATTTAGTAAAAGCTGCAAGGGTTGGAGCAGTTAGTTTTAGTCCCTGATAGCCCGATTTGTTGAGCAAACGAAAGCCTTGAGCATTTCCTTCAAAGTTTACGAGATCGGCCCATTCCTTTTGGGTAAACTCACTTTCTAAAAGTTTTGCATTAAGCAAGAAGTACTCCGAAATGGCCTGCTCACCGGAATGGCCAAACGGAGGGTTACCAATATCGTGAGCCAATGAGGCTGAGGCTACAATAGTTCCAAAATCATTGGCCGATATTTGCCGGGCCATTTCAGGCCTGCGCTCAAGTACCGAATCGCCCACCAATCTACCCAGAGATCGCCCAACACTACTTACCTCCAAACTATGCGTCAATCGATTGTGAACAAAATCATGTTCGGGCAGGGGGTGAACCTGCGTTTTGTCTTGCAGTTTTCTAAACGGATGGGAGAAGATTATTCTATCATAATCTCTATCGAACAGGGTTCGGGCCTGTTGAATGCTTTTCTCTTCGCTCAAATCCAATAGTTGCTGCCAATGCATGGGGTAATTTTTTGGTGAAGGCTAATTTTTGCTCACAATAATGCTAAAAAATAAAAGAAGGTAGAACCCCGGAAGACAATTCAACCAAAATGATGGCCATCTGCAATCCTTTGCAAAATTAAAGTGGCTTTTAAGGCCTTAAAACAACTGATTACCGGGCAGGGTTAAGTAAAAGTTATCGAACAACGCTAAGCCTCAGAAGCTAACTATTTGAAGAGGCAACAGATATGTCGTGTATGTTAAATTTTGCAAACGTTTGCGTTAATTTTAACTTTAACATACTATGAATTGAAGTGCAGTAATTGTACTTTAAGCATTCGATTGCACTTTTTTGGCCGTTTTTGGCCACTAATCAAGTAAACTTAAAAATGATTGTATGAAAAAGTTTTTACTACTCCTTCTTGTATTGTCGGTGGGTTTCCAAGGGGCACTGCTGGCACAAACAAGAACGGTTACCGGTAAGGTAACTGGCGGGGATGACGGACAGGGAATCCCCCGTGTGAACATTACGGTAAAAGGAACTACCCGTGGTGTGCCGAGTGGTCTTGATGGTACATATACCATTGAGGTCTCTCCAAGTGATGTACTGGTGTTCTCTTTTGTGGGTTATATCACTAAAGAGGTACCTGTAGGAAACCAAACTACCATAAACGTAACGCTCGACCCTGACTATGCCGAGCTGGAAGAAGTGGTAGTAGTAGGTTATGGGTCTCAAGAAAAGAAAGAGATCACAAGTTCGGTGGTAGCTTTGGATGCCGAAGACTTTAACCAGGGTAACGTAAACGACCCAACTCAACTACTCCAGGGTAAAGTTCCCGGTTTGAGTATCTATAACAAAGGAGGCAACCCCAATGGTGGTGCCACCATTCGTTTAAGAGGTATTTCAACTGTTGGAGCCAACGTGCAACCACTCGTGGTTATCGATGGCGTAATTGGAGCTTCTCTTGACAACGTAGACCCTAACGATATTGCTACAGTAAACGTTCTTAAAGACGGTTCTGCAGCGGCTATCTATGGTTCCAGAGGTTCTGCGGGTGTTATCCTTGTAACAACCAAGTCTGGCAACAGAGGTGGTGGTCTGCAAGCTTCTTACAACGGATATGTTGCAGCCGATGAGGTGTTCCGATTCCAGCCGGTAATGACTCCTGATGAGTATGTGGCCACTGGTGGTAACGACCTTGGCTCCAGAACCATCTGGCAGGAAGAAATTACCCGAACCGGTATTTCTCACGTACACAACATTGCTGTTTCCGGTGGTTCTGAAAACACCACTTTCCGTGTTTCTACCAACTTCAGAAATATTCAAGGAGTATTGAAGAAATCTGGTTTCGATCAGATCAACGCCCGTGCTAATGTGAATCATTATGCACTGAATGACAGGCTGAACATTCAGTTTAACCTCTCTATGACTAATAGAGATCAAAACTTCTCGTTCAACGAAGCCTTCCGCTACGCGGCACTCTTCAACCCAACAGCTCCTATCAGAAACCCTGACGGTAGCTACTTCCAAGCCATCTTGTTCGACAACTTCAACCCTGTTGCTATTATCGAGCAAAATGTGAACCTGGGTAAGAGAAACAACCTGAACTTTAACACTCAAATGAGCTACGATATTTTGGACAACCTAACCTGGTCTGCCAACTATGCTCAGCAGTTCACTACATTTACCGGAGGTACTTTCTATCCTTCTAACTCACTATTTAGAGGATTCGACCGAACCGGTTTAGCTTCCAGAAGAACCGATGAGAGCAAGTTTACTTTGTTCGAAACCTACGGAACTTTTGTAAAAGACTTTGACAATGCCAACCTGACTATATCTGCCGGATATTCCTTCCAGGAAGAAGTATTTACAGGCTTTGGTATGGAAGCTGGTAACTTCCCAAGCAACGATCTTGGATACAACATTATTGGTTCTTCAGGCAACATACTTGGCGATGGTGCCAACGTAAGCTTATTTAGCTATGAGTCTCCTGAAAACAGAATTATTGCCTTCTTTGGTAGAGTGAACTTCAGCCTCGACAACGGTATTTTTGTAAATGCATCCGTAAGAAGAGAGGGTTCTACTAAGCTAGGTGCCGAAAACAGATGGGGTACTTTCCCTGCCTTTGGTGTAGGTGCAGACCTGTTGAACTACTTCGACATTGCAGCCTTCAGCCAACTGAAGCTTAGAGCCGGTTACGGGGTTACAGGTTCATTGCCGGGTCCTTCAGGATTGGCGCAAGACCTCTTCTCTTATGGCTTTGGCGGTGGTGGTACCGTAAGCTTTGTTAGAGCTGGTAACCCAGACCTAAAATGGGAAGAGAAAGCAGAGATCAACCTTGGTCTTGACTTCGGTCTTCTTGGCGGACAGTTGAGTGGTAGCCTAGATGTTTACTCAAGAGACATCAACGACTTCATTCTGGAAAGAACTGTTGATCCAGCCGTTTATGGAACAGACAGACGTTATGAAAATGCTGGTAAGTTAAACACTAAAGGACTTGAGTTTGCCATCAACCATGCCGGTATTGGCAGTGGCGATTTGAACTGGTCTCCTGGTGTAGTACTTTCTACTTACAGCACTACTCTTGAGGAGTTCGTAATTCCGGAGCAAATGATTGCCAACCTGGGTTCTCCTGGTCAGAACGGTACCAACATGGTAAGAATCGCTGTAGGCGAAAAAATTGGCCAGATCTGGGGACCAGTATTCTCAGGAAATGTGGATGCTGAAGGTAGACCGGTATTTGTAGACCTTAACAACGATGGCAACCTGAATACTGACCAAGGTAACGCTTTGGATGATGACGGTGACTTCCAGCAACTAGGAAACGGTATACCAACCCTTGAAATTGGTTGGACCAACCAATTGAGCTATGGCAACTGGGATCTGAACGTGTTCTTTAGAGCAGCCTTCGGTCATAGCCTGGTAAACACTTTCAGAGCTTTCTATGAGCCAATCGACCTGGGTGCTATTAACTCTTACAACAGAACAAAAACTGACTTGCAGATTCCTGAGCTTCAGGTGGCTCAATTCAGCTCACTGTATGTAGAAAAAGCTGACTTCTTCAGACTTGATAACGCCACTTTAGGATACAACTTCGATATGTCGAACAACTCTATGTTCAGCAAATTGAGAATGTACCTGAGCGTTCAGAACGCTTTTGTGATCACCAACTATCAGGGTATCGATCCTGATCCTTCTTTGGTTGACATTAACGATGGAAATGTTTTGGCACCTGGTATTGATAGAAGAAACAACTACTTCTCCAGCAGAACATTCACTTTCGGTTTGAACGTTGGTTTTTAATCAGAAAAGAAAAAGAATATGAAATATACAATTAGAATTCTGGCACTTGCGGCAACCATCTTTACCGTTGGCGCTTGTACAGATTTGGAAGAGGAATTGAAAGATTCGTTTACCGAAGACTTCGATCCGAATAACCCCGGTGTTGGGGTAACCAATAACGTAAACAAAGCACAGCCAAACGATGGCCTTGGTGCTGCATTTGGCAGGCTAATAGGTAGCTCTGCCGGTCATGGAGGATACTTCTCTATACAGGAAGTTTCGACAGACGAAGCTGTAATTACCCAAAAAGGTGGTGACTGGTTTGATGGTGGTATCTGGCTGGATATGCACAGACACCAGTGGCAATCTACTCACCCCGCACTCAATGGAGTATGGAATGAGTCTTACGGTGGTATTAACGAGTGTAACCGTCTTTTAGCCGATGGAGGACTCTCTCCTGCTGCCGTAGCACAGCTTAAAACGGTACGTGCCTTCTTCTATTGGAGATTGATGGATTCTTTCGGAAGAGTAAAAATTGTTACTCAGCCGGGAGTTGATGCCCCACAGGTAGACAGAGTAACTGTATTCAACTTTATTGAAAGTGAACTTCTTGCCGCACTTCCTGACCTTCCTGAAGGAAGACAAGAGTACGGTAGAGTTAGCAATCTTGGTGCTCAGGCATTTCTTTCCAGACTTTACCTGAATGCAGAAGTTTATACTGGTGTTCCTCGATATGCTGATGCTATTATAGCAGCCGATGCCGTAATTAACTCAGGGGTTTATAGCCTTACTCCAGACTATGCCGATGTTTTTGCTCCGGACAACGTAGATGATCCTGAGCACATTTGGGTATTGCCTTACGATGAAGCTACTCAGGGAGGCATGAACTTCGCTCAGATGACCCTTCACTATCCTAGCCAGTTGACTTACCGTTTGGCTGAGCAGCCATGGAACGGTTACTCTACTTTGGAAGAGTTCTACAACTCTTACGAAGATGGCGATGAGAGAAAAGAGAACAACTTCATAGTTGGCCCTCAGTATGATGTAAATGGTGCCCCAATTCTCGATTTGGCCTTTGATGCTGCCGATCCTGATGGAGCTCCTATCAACTATACGCCTGCCATCAACCAATTGGCCCCTAACGGAAGCCGTCAGGCAGGTGCCAGACTTGGTAAGTTTAGCTTCAAGCTGAAGCAAAGAGCAAACATGGACAATGACTATCCGCTTTTCAGATATGCTGAAGTTCTTTTGAACAAAGCTGAAGCCATTGCCCGATTAAATGGAAACTGGAGCGATCCTCAGGCCCTTCTTTTGGTAAACCAAGTGAGAGAAAGAGCCGGTGTAGATGGATTCGCTCAAATGGATGCCAGCACTTTCCTTGCAGAAAGAGGACGCGAAATGTTCCAGGAGTCTCAGAGAAGAATAGACCTGATCAGATTTGGTCGTTGGGGAGCTCTGTGGTGGGAAAAACCTGCTCACTCAGACACATATAAAAATGTGTTCCCTATTCCAAACGAGCAAATCAATGCATCGGGTGGTACGCTTACTCAGAACCCCGGATATAACTAGAATTTAGTTTAAGTATTTAGTAAAATGGGTTGCCGTTGAGGCAGCCCATTTTTGTATGAAAAAGTCAGTATTACTTCTATCGATTTGTGCCCTTTTAGGGGCTTGCAAAAGCAAAACATCCACCCTATTTGAGAAAGTAGAGGGTAAAACAAGTGGTATCGCTTTTGAAAACAGACTCGAATATTCCGAAGAGCTGAACCCCTATACCTACCGCAACTTCTTTAATGGCGGAGGAGTAGCTCTCGGAGACATCAACAACGATGGCTTGCTCGATATCTTTTTTAGTGGCAACATAGTAGAGAACAAGCTCTACCTCAACAAAGGCAATTGGACCTTCGAGGACATTACCGAATCATCAGGAACAGCAGGTAAAGGTTTTTGGTCTACCGGAGCCACTTTTGTAGATATCAATGCCGATGGCTGGCTCGATCTATACGTTTGCAAATCGGGTCCTCCAAGTGACGATCCAGGCAGAAAAAACGCCCTATACATTAACCAGCAGGATGGTACCTTTAAAGAGTCTGCAGCCGATTTCGGTCTAGATTTTAATGGCCTTTCTACCCACGCTGCTTTCTTTGACTACGACAAAGATGGCGATCTGGACTGCTACCTACTTACCAATTCCCTTCGCTCTTTGGGTGTTGGACAAGATATTATTGAAGGCCAGAGAGAAATACCCAGTGCCGAAAATGCCGGCAACAAACTACTACGAAACGACAATGGAAAATTTACCGATGTAAGTCGCCAGGCAGGCATCTATAATAGCGACATTGGCTACGGACTTGGAATAACACTATCTGACTACAATCAAGATTCCTGGCCCGACATTTTTATATCCAACGACTTTTTTGAAAAAGACTACCTCTACATCAACAATCAGGACGGCACCTTCACCGAAAGTTCAGAGGTCTATTTTGAAAGCCTCAGTATGGGGTCTATGGGAGCCGATGCCAGCGACCTGAACAATGATGGCCTGCCGGAAATAATGGTCACAGAAATGTTGCCGGCTACCCTACCCAGAAAAAAAACCAAAGCAACCTACGAGTCGTGGGATAAATATACCCTCAATACCTCCAAAGGATATTACCATCAATTTCCCAGAAACGTGTTGCAAAGAAACCTCGGCAATGGTCAGTTTCTGGAAATTGGAAGATTTGCCGGTGTAGCCGCCACAGAGTGGAGTTGGGGAACTTTAATTTTCGATGCAGACAATGACGGCCTCAAAGATATTTTTGTTTCTAACGGTATATACAAAGACCTGCTTGATAGAGACTACCTTAACTACATGGCCAACGAAGAGCGCATTCGCGCTATGATTCGCAACGATGAAGATGTGATAACCCGCCTAATTGATGTAATGCCTTCCAAGCCTGTGACCAATGCCCTTTTCCAAAACCAGGGAGACTTTCAATTCCAAAACATCAGTGAAACCAGTGGGCTGGAAGAACCCACTTTTAGCAATGGCAGTGCCTATGGAGACTTAGACAATGATGGAGACCTCGATCTGGTCATTAACAATGTGAACATGCCGGCCTTCATCTATAAAAACAACAGCGATACAGCCACTCAACGCTCCATACAGTTGCAGCTTAGCTCAAGCCTAAAAAGCAACCGTTATGCCATTGGTGCCTTTGTTCAGGCATGGGCCGGTCAAGAGCAGTTTTCCGGCTACAACTACCCTTCACGAGGCTTCCAGAGCTCAGTAGACCCCAAAATACACCTCGGAGTAGGCAGCCATGTCATATTAGACTCGCTAAAGGTCACCTGGCCAGAAGGTCGTATTACCACTTTGTATCAGGTTAAAACCAACCAACTGTTGCAATTAGACGAAGCTAATGCTACAGCAAAATCAGCCCCAACCCCACCAGCCAAACAAAGCCCACTCATTTTAGCCCAAAACCCGTTCGAATACACTCATGTGGAAAATGAGTTCATAGACTTTGACCGGGAGCGCCTGCTTATAGAAATGTATCAAAACGAAGGCCCTGCCATGACCATGGCCGATGTGAATGGAGACGGAAAAGAGGATGTTTTCATAGGTGGGTCGAAAGACATAAGCGCAAGACTCTATTTGAGCAACGGCAACCGCTACCAACTCTCCAGCCAGGCCACCTTCGAAGCAGATAAAATTTCGGAAGACGCTTCTGCTGTTTTCTTCGATGCCAATGCCGATGGACATATAGACCTCTACGTGACCAGCGGAGGCAGAGCTTTTAGTCGCAGTTCCTCCGCTCTTATGGACAGGCTTTACCTAAACGATGGCCAAGGAAACTTTAGCAAAAGTCCCTCTCCTTTGCCATTTACAAACTATTTCAGCACCAGCACCGTAGCTGCGGGCGATTTTGATGGTGACGGAGACCTTGACCTGTTTATTGGCGAACGGTTCGATCCTTTCTACTATGGTGAAGCTGGCAGAGGCTTCATCTTTGAAAACGATGGAAGAGGAAACTTCAAAGATGTAACCCAAACGGTGGCAGCCGAACTTCTGAAGGTAGGCATGATTACCTCATCGAGTTGGACCGATGTAGATCAGGATGGAGACCTTGACCTGATTGTGGCAGGCGACTGGATGCCGGTGACTCTTTATGAGAACAACAACGGTCGCTTAACCCGCTCAAATCGGTTGGCACCGCTTAGGGGCTGGTGGCACACCTTACATGTGGCCGATGTTGATGGAGATGGCGACATGGATATAGTGGCCGGAAACCACGGTGAAAACACCTTCTTAAAGCCAGGTACCCGCATGTACATGCACGATTTCGACCAGAACGGAACCAAAGAGCAAATATTCTGCGAGCCAATCAATGGAAAATACTATCCCTTGGCCGACAAGGATGAACTCATTAAGCAAATACCTTCGCTCAAAAAACAGTTAGTGTATTTTGAAGATTATGCAGAAAAAAGCATCGACCAGTTATTTAGCCCAGATGTGCTTTCGCGTACCTCCATCTACGAAATTGACGAACGCAGATCAGGCATTTTCTACAACAACAATGGCGACTTCACTTTTATACCCCTGCCCAAAGAAGCCCAGTACTCTCCGGTATACGCCATCGCTACGGACGATATAGATGCCGATGGCCTCACCGACATTATTCTGGGTGGTAATCAATACCTGGTAAAACCCCAATTCGGACGATACGATGGACTCAAAGGATTGGTGCTGCTGGGCACAAAACAAGGCTTTAACAGTAAAAAAATTGAGTTTTTGAATATAGATGGACAAATTAGACACATCAAAAAAATGTCAGTCAACGGCAAAGAAAGTTTCATTTTCATCATCAACAACGGCCCGTTAAAAACCTATGAAAAACAATAGAACGCTATACTTGATGATGGCCCTGCTACTTACTCTGGGCCTTGGCGCCTGCCAGTCTGATTACAGCAAAATGCTCAATGAAGAAATGGCCAAAGGGGTGCGCAATGACTCGCTCTTCTTTGGTATTCATTTTCAGCAGGCCAAACGCGACTTTTATGAACTCTGCTGGAAGAAAAACCAGGAAGGATTGTTCACTGCCGGTAGCAGAGGCAATTATGTACAGTACAATCTGCCTCCAGACAGCATTCATTCGGAAAAAATCGAAATGTTCTTTTACCCACAGTTCGATAGCAATGAGCAAATTACCGGAATGGACTTGGAGTATCGCTATGCCGCGTGGGCTCCCTGGAACAAAGCCCTCTATGCCCCGGAATTACTCCCCAGAATTAAAGACACCCTTATGGCCTGGTATGGCGGCAATGATTTTATAGCCGTTGAAGGAGAACAGCCGCAAGAAACTATTTGGGTGAAAGTTGATGGCAACAGAAGAATAGCCATAAAAACCAAAGACGATGAGATCGTACGCGTAAAAATGACAGACCTGACGACAACCATAGACGATTAATTTTTTAGCCATGTTCAGAAAGAAAACACTGCTTGCATACACTCTATTAGCCCTCGGATTTTCTGCCTGTCAGAACAAGCCCGAAGAATCACAAACACCACGTTTCACGCTAATGGAAGCAGAAAACACAGGCTTTCAGTTTGAAAACAAACTCACCTACGACAGCGAGTTCAACATATATACCTACCGCAACTTCTACAATGGCGGAGGAGTGTCGATCGGAGACATTAACAACGATGGTCTTCCCGATATTTACATGACAGCCAATCAGCTGCCCAACCGCCTGTTTCTTAACAAAGGCAACTTTCAGTTTGAAGACATTACCGAAAGCTCAGGCACTGCCGGCCAACGGGCCTGGTCTACAGGCGTCACCATGGTCGATGTAAATGCCGATGGCCTTTTGGATATCTATGTTTGTAATTCTGGCGATGTAAAAGGCGACAATAAAGAAAACGAGCTTTTCATCAATCAAGGAGACCTAACCTTTGTAGAAGCGGCCAAAGAATATGGCTTAGCCGACCCCGGCTACACAACCCATGCTTCATTCTTTGATTTCGACAAAGACGGAGATTTAGATGTATACATACTCAACAACTCTTACCAGGCCATTGGCAGCTTTGATTTGCGAAGAAATGAACGACCCAAGCGCGATGTGCTTGGAGGAGATAAACTGATGGAAAACCGGGACGGAAAATTCTACGACATAAGCGAAAAAGCCGGCATCTACGGTTCGGTTATTGGCTTTGGACTTGGGGTGACCGTGGGCGATGTAGACGGTGACGGTTGGGACGATATATACGTATCTAACGATTTCTTTGAAAGAGATTACCTATACATAAATCAACAAAACGGCACCTTTACAGAAGTGCTCACTCAGCGCATGAACTCCATTAGTGGAGCCTCAATGGGAGCAGACATGGCCGATATTAACAATGATGGCAGCAACGACCTGTTCGTAACCGAAATGCTACCCAACGATTATGACCGATTGAAGTCTGTTACCACCTTCGAAGACTGGAATCGCTATCAATACGGACTGAACAATGGCTATTATCACCAGTTCACTCGCAATACCTTTCAGATCAATACCGGAGCCGGATTCTCAGAGCTCGGGCGATTGGCCGGGGTAGAGGCCACCGATTGGAGTTGGGGTGCCCTCATCTTCGATATGGATAATGACGGCTACAAAGACCTCTATGTAGCCAATGGTATATATCAGGACCTTACCGACCAGGACTACCTGCAATACGCCTCGAGCGAAGAAATAATGAGCTCCATGATTAGCAAAAACGGAGTAGACTACAAAAGCCTGATCGACATTATCCCTTCCAACCCCATTCAAAACTACGCCTACAAAAACCAGAATGGCCTGGAGTTTAAAGATGTAACTAAAGCGTATGGATTAGCTACACCGAGCTTTTCGAATGGCTCTGCCTATGGCGATTTGGACAATGACGGGGATCTGGATTTAGTGGTGAACAATGTGAACATGCCCTCCTTCCTCTACCGAAACAATACCAAAGAAGGTGACGGGCACTACCTTTCCTTTTCGCTTAAAGGTGAAGGAGCAAACACACTGGCCATAGGCACCAAAATATGGGTAACTGCGGGTGAAGATCAGTACTACGTAGAGCAGCAACCCACCAGGGGCTTTCAGTCCAGCATGGATCCAAGGCCTTTTGTAGGGCTAAAAACAGGTCAAAACCTATCGGTAAAAGTGCTCTGGCCTTCCGGAAAGGTAACCCTTCTCAATGGCGTTTCACCCAACCAGCAATTGCAACTGTCAGAAGCAGAAGCCACTCCTCAACCCAGCGAAACCGATGAAAAAGGAACCCCCGCTATATTCTCGCAAGCCCCTTTAAACCTGCCATTTGCCCACAAGGAAAATGCCTTTGTAGACTTTGACATTGACCGCTCATTGTTTCTCATGAAGAGTACCCAAGGGCCAAAAATGGCCGTAGCCGATGTGAATGCCGATGGCTTTCCCGATGTGTTTGTGGGCGGCAGTAAAGAAGAAGAGGCCGTACTGCTACTCGGTTCGGCCAACGGGTTTACCGTAAATCGCCAGCCCGCCTTTGCCAAAGACAAAGTTTCAGAAGACCTGGAAAGCGTCTTTTTCGATGCCGATGGCGATGGTGACTTAGACCTGTATGTGTGCAGCGGAAGTATAGAGTTTTCGCAAAGCTCATCGGCCTACATCGATCGGTTATACTTCAACGATGGCCGGGGCAATTTCTCGGCATCCAACCAAATGCTACCCGGCAAAACCCGCTATGTAAGCTCTAGTACGGTCTCTGTTTTAGACTATGACGGTGATGGTGATTTGGACCTTTTTGTGGGAGAGGGCAGCCGCCCAATGCAAAACGGAGTTCCTGGCGATGGCTTCTTGCTCGAAAACAATGGTCAGGGAGTTTATACTGATGTAACCTCCGAAAAAGCACCAGAATTTAAAAGCCTGGGCATGATAACGAGTAGCCAGGCAGTAGATGTGAATGGAGATGGAGCTACAGACCTGATAGTTGTGGGAGAATACATGGGTATTGAGATATTTCTGAATACCAACGGCCAATTCAGAAAAAGCACCCCGGCCAACCTGGCCCGATTAAAAGGCTGGTGGAATGTAGTGCATGCAGCCGATGTTAATGGTGACGGCCGCATGGATTTCATAGTAGGCAACCATGGCCTCAACAGTCGTTTCAAGGCCTCAGAAGAACAACCCATTGCTCTATTTGTAAAAGACTTTGACAACAACGGTACCCTGGACCCTATTCTATCTAAATACATGGCCAATGGCAAAGCCTATCCCTATGGATTGCGCCACAATCTTATCGACCAGATTAAGAGCCTCAAAAAGGTATTGCCCGATTATAAGACTTTTAAAGACATGAGTGTAAGGGATATTTTCACTCAAGCGCAAATGGAAGGTGTTATGGAAATTAAGGCCACCGAAATGACCAGCGTACTCGTGCTCAACAAAGGCCAAATGAACTTTGAAGTGACCGAATTGCCAACAGAGGCACAGGTAAGTCCGGTATATGCCATTGCCACAGGCGATTTTGATGCCGATGGAGATACAGACATTTTACTGGGCGGCAACCTCTACTCGGTTAAGCCCGAGGTAGGCCGATACGATGCCAGCTACGGCACCTTCCTTAAAAACACAGGTAATGGACGTTTTGTGGCTGCCAAACCACAAGAGGGCTTCCTTGTGGAGGGCGAAGTGCGCGACATAGAGGTATTCGAAAACTTTGTGTTAATAGCCAGAAACAATGCAGAATTAATGAAACTCAAATTCGGAAAAAACTAAGGCAGCTTCATGGCTAACCCAACCAACGTATTGAAAACACTGAGAAAGAATACCCTGACCCTATTGGGGCTGGGTATTTTACTCTCTTTTTGCGGATGCAAAACCGATTCGCAATCAAAGAAACCCGTGCTTTTCAAAAAAGTACCCTCAGAAAAATCAGGCGTTAGCTTCCGCAATACGCTCACCGATAGTCCCAATTTCAATATTATAGAATACCTCTATTTCTACAACGGAGGAGGAGTAGCCACCGGAGATATTAACAATGATGGCCTCATAGACCTATACTTTACCGCCAATCAAGCACCCAACAGGCTCTATCTGAATAAAGGCAACTTTGAGTTCGAAGATATTACCCAAAAATCCGGTATTACCGAAAGCGGCACATGGTCTACAGGAGCCGTAATGGCCGATGTAAACGGAGACGGATTTCTGGATATTTACCTTTGCCAGGTAGGAGACTACAAAGAAGCCAAAGGCAGTAACCAGCTTTTCATTAACAATCAGGACGGCACCTTTAGTGAGCAAAGCAAAGCCTATGGTCTCGATTTTGTAGGCTTTTCTACGCATGCCGCTTTTTTCGATTACGACAGAGACGGAGATCTGGACATGTACCTTCTCAACCATTCTATCAAAAATCCGGAAGTATTCGTACCCGTAAATGAGCGAAGCAAAAGCAGCCCCGGAGGAGACAAACTCTACCAAAACCAGCTCGCCCAGGGCAAAAAAGGATTTGTAGATGTAACCGAACAAGCCGGCATTTATTCCAGTGTGCTGGGTTTTGGCCTTGGCCTGGCTATAAGCGACATTAACAAAGACGGTTGGCCTGACATATACGTGTCTAATGACTTTACCGAAAACGACTACCTATACATCAATCAACAAAACGGCACCTTTAAAGAACAACTCGAAAAGCACATTCAACACACCAGTCGCTACTCAATGGGCAACTTTGTGGCCGACATTAATAACGATGCTCAAGTAGATATTTTTACCACAGACATGCTGCCCGAAGACCCCGAGATATGGAAAAAGTCCATTGGTGAAGATAAGGTGGAAGTCTACAGAATTAAAGAACAGTTTGGCTATGGCGACCAGTATGTGCGCAACACACTGCAACTTAATTTGGGCAACGGCATGTTTTCAGACATTAGCCTATTTGCAGAAAACTTTGCCACCGATTGGAGCTGGGCACCACTCATTTTCGACATGAACAATGATGGTCTTCAGGATATTCACATTACCAACGGCATTTATAAACGCCCTAACGACCTGGACTTTGTAAACTACCTGAACAGCAATCCGGGAGCAATGGATGAAGACCAAATGGAAAGGGCCAGAATTAACTCCCTGCCCACACTAAAAATACCTAACTATGCAGCCCTTAATGCAGGTAACGGACGGTTTAACACCCAACCTTTCGAATTCGATTTGGGCTTCGATGAACCCACCTACTCCAACGGATCGGCCTATGCCGACCTGGACAATGACGGTGACCTGGACCTGATAATCAATAACATTGAACAAGAGGCCTTGCTCTACCAAAACACCCTGACCGAAAACAACAGCTATCTGAAAATTCGCTTTGAAGGGTCAGAACACAATGCCTTCGGTATTGGCGCACAAGTATACATTCGCCTGCCTGAAACCACGCTTTTTCGCGAAAACTTTAACTCAAGAGGCTTTCAGAGCAGTGTAGCTCCGGAGCTTCATTTTGGGCTGGGAAAAAACACAATGCCCGTGTCGGTGGAGGTGATATGGCCCGATGGCAAACGTCAGCAGTTAGACCACGTATCTCTCAACCAAACTTTAACCCTTTACTACTCCGAAGCCAAAACGGCTAGTGAAAGTAACACGAGAGACGAAAAAGCTCTCTTTTCTACCCACGGCTCATTGTTCGACTACCGGCACCGGGAAGATGAGTTCAACGACCAATTGCGCGAATACTTAATGCCACGAAAATTCAGTACCGAAGGCCCCGCACTGGCCATAGCCGATGTAGACGGTGACGGGCTGGAAGACATCTACCTGGGAGGTGCCAAAGACCAACCGGCAGAACTTTGGTTGCAACAACCCAATGGTCAGTTTAAGCGTAAGCTGGCCGCCATTTTTGAACGTTTGCAACGTGCAGAAGACATTAACGCCAGATTCTTTGATGCAGACAATGATGGCGATCAGGACTTGTATGTGGTGAGCGGAGGAAATGAATATGAAGACGGGCAGGTATTTAACTTCGACAGGCTTTATCTGAACGATGGACGAGGCAACTTCCAGTTTTCTCCCGGAGCACTCAATCGGATCGGAAGTCAGGGCAAGGCTCTTGCCATTGCCGATTTTGACGGAGACGGTGATCAGGATGTTTTTGTTGGGGCCAACGTAGTGCCCGGAGCTTATGGAAAAGACCCACAGCACTTTCTGCTCATTAACAATGGCCGGGCCTATTTTGAAGATCAGACTAACCAACGCCTCCAGGCGCCCACAGAGCTGGGCATGATTAACGCTGCCGAGCCCATAGACTTTGATGGTGATGGAGACATAGACCTGGTACTAGCCGGAGAATGGACCGGAATTACGCTTCTGCAAAACAATGGCAGTGGCCAGTTCGAAAAAGCATCGATTCCTGACTTTGTCAATACCCAAGGTTGGTGGTTCAGCCTCCACGTAACCGATGTGAACAATGACGGTCTTCCTGATATAGTAGCCGGAAACCTGGGCCTGAACACTAAACTAAAAGCATCGGAAGAACGCCCTGTAACTTTATCAGTCAATGATATTGACGGCAATGGACAGATAGACCCTATTATTTTTCATTACCAAAATGGTAAACAGACACCTTTCGCCTCCAGAGACGATCTCATAAAACAGGTTTCCAAGATCAAAAAGCTGCACAGCAACTATGAAGATTATGCCAAAAACTCTTCGCCCGAAACGCTTTTGGGTGAATACTTTACCCAAGGCTATGTAAAAACAGCTAAAACCTTCGAGTCAGTCGTTTTCCTTAATAAAGGCAATAGTCGTTTTCAAAGAATCAGCCTTCCGGCCACCGCTCAACTAAGCCCCGTAATGAGTATCGTTTCAGGCGATTACAACGAGGATGGTCATACCGATCTTTTGCTCTTTGGTAATAATTACAGCTTTAGAACTGACCTGGGCAAAGCCAACGCACGGCCTATTACGCTTTTGCTTGGCCAAGGAAATGGCCATTTTGAACACACCCACGATAGTTATCTGAACAATGCATCGACCTGGGGAGAGTTTAGAACAGCGGGAGTAGTAGTAGTTAATGGCAAAGAGACCGTTCTGGCCTTGCGCAACAACGATTACTCCGTGTGGCTGCAGCCCGGCTTTGATTAACGGTTTCACTTTTTTAATCGAAAATGCGGAGATTGAAAGCTCAACACTTTCTATCTCATGAAGAACCTTTGCGCACTACTTCTGGCCACACTACTGGCGCTAAGCTGCAAACCCACCGAATATGGTTTTCATAAACGCGATATAAAGGCCGCCCAAAAACTTTACGGCTTAACCTTTGAAGGAGACGGCTTAAACACCATGTATGACTATTTGGGGCGAAACAAACGCGGCTATATGGAAATGCGCGAGTTCACTATTGAAAATGAAACATTTCCGGCCGTAGCCTTCGACCCACACCCATCGGGTTTTATGGCTCCTGAGGGAGAACAAAGAAGGCTCACCTTTGAGATACCCCAAAACATAGCTCTGCCCCCCACGGAAGAAGAAATTGCCTTTATGAGTATAAGCCAACTAGCCTCTCTTATAAAAAGCAGACAATTAAGCTCTGAACGGCTCACCAGTATATACTTAAAGCGTATAGAACAATTCGATGGCCAGCTGCAAAGCGTAATTACCGTTACCCGCGAATTGGCCCTGGCCCAAGCTCGCAAGGCCGATGCAGAAATAGCAGCCGGTAAGTATCGTGGTATTTTGCACGGTATTCCCTATGGAGTAAAAGACCTGATGACCGTTGACGGCTACCCCACCACCTGGGGTGCCGAACCATACCGCAACCAGCAATTCGACTATACAGCCACGGTTGTAAAAAAACTGGAAGAACAAGGTGCTGTGCTTATAGCAAAGCTGGTTTCAGGTTCTTTGGCACGGGGAGATGTGTGGTTTGGGGGAAAGACCAAAAACCCCTGGGACTTATCGCAAGGTGCCAGTGGTTCTTCTGCCGGGTCGGGTTCGGCCACTGCTGCCGGGCTGGTGGCCTTTAGCCTGGGCACCGAAACTCTGGGCTCCATAACTTCGCCCGCAGCCCGCAATGGCGTAACCGGCCTGCGCCCTACTTATGGAAGAATAAGCCGCCATGGAGTTATGAGCCTCAGTTGGTCTATGGATAAAGTCGGGCCCATTGCTCGTAGTGCTAAAGACTGCCAAATTGTTCTCTCGGCCATCTATGGTTTCGACCCCTTAGACCCTAGCACCAATACCATTCCGCTAGACACCTCCGGGCCATCTGTAAAGGATCTGAAAATTGCTGTTTTAATGAGCGATCTGAAGAACGATGAAAGCGCTAACGGCCATAATATGCTCCAGGCACTTAGTGTGCTTGAAAAAGACCTGGGGCAATCCTTCGATACTCTCTCTTTACCAACCGACTTCCCCTACGCTGTTTTCGATATTATTCTGAGAGCCGAGTCAGGTGCTTTTTTTGACGAGCTGGTGCGTAGTGGCAAAGTAAACGACATGGTGGAGCAACACTCCGGCTCAAGGGCCAATTCCCTGAGGCAATCACGTTTTATTCCGGCCGTAGAATACCTGCAGGCCAACCGAGTGAGGCGACAACTGATTGACTATATTCATGAGCTTTTTGAAGGTTATGATGTTATTCTGGCACCTACCTTTCGTAGCCGGCAAATGCTCATTACCAATCTTACAGGGCACCCGGTAATTACTCTGCCAACCGGTTTCGATGAAAAAGGCCGCCCCACCAGTATGACCTTCATTGGCCAGTTGTATCAGGAACAAACCATTTTGCAGCTAGCGCAACACTATCAGGAACTCACTTCTTTTGAAGAAAAGAAACCTCCGTTGTTTTTTGGCGGGCAACAATAGCTTTTTGAGCCATAAAAGCACATATAATTGACAGGTTTTGAGGGAATTAATGAATCGGCAGACAAATAGGTCGCTTTATTGACGATTTCACTTGAACATGTCCCTGATACTCATAACATTTGTAATCCTAAAGAAAGGATTGTGTGATGAAAAAGTATTTTTTGATAGTACTTGCTTGCTCGCTGGCAGTGCTTGCCTGTGATAACGGAGTTAAGGAAGTAAACATAGAGTCCGATGTGTATCATCAGACCATGGACAAGCTCTCTGAGATAATTGTCCACGATATATTCTCTCCTCCGGTGGCCAGTAGAATTTATGCTTACCCGAGCATTGCCATGTATGAAGTTCTGGCGCAAAACAACCCCAGCTATAACCCCCTGGCCGGACAGTTGACCGAGCTTACCCCAATACCCCAGCCAACGGAAGAAATTTCTTACGAACTGGCGGCCCTGGAGGCTTTTATTAAAATTGGTACGGCCCTAATATTCTCAGAAGCCGATATGGATGCCTACCGCGAAGAACTTTATAAAGAGCTGAAAAAGGGAGTAAACAAGCAATACTTTGAAGCTTCTTTGGCCTATGGTGGTCAGGTAGCAAAACATATTTTAGAGTGGGCCGATGGTGATATGTACAAACAAACACGTACCTATCCAAAATTTACCGTAACCAACGACCCCACCCGTTGGCAGCCAACACCTCCGGGCTATTTTGAAGCCATTGAACCTCACTGGACTAAGATTCGTCCGTTTGCCATAGACTCATCTACTCAATTTGTACCGGAGAGGCCCACTGCTTTCAACATGGAAAAGAACAGCCCCTTCTACAAAGAAGTGATGGAAGTATATGAAGTGGGTAAAAACCTGAGTCAGGAACAAAAGGAAATTGCATCTTTCTGGGATTGTAACCCATACGTAATGAATGTGACAGGCCATGTAATGGCGGCCACTAAAAAAATTACTCCCGGTGGTCACTGGATTGGCATTGTAAAGATTGCCTGTAAAAAGGCAGAAACCGACCCCATGAAAACAGCCGAAGCTTATGCGCTCACTTCCATAGCTCTTGCCGATGGCTTTATAAGCTGTTGGGACGAAAAGTTTCGCTCCAACCTGATCAGGCCGGAAACGGTAATTAACAAGTACATTGATGAAGAATGGGTCCCCCTTTTGCAGACGCCTCCATTTCCGGAGTACACCAGCGGACACTCCGTTATAAGCAATGCGGCCGCCACAGCCCTTACATCTATTTTTGGCGACAACTTCTCTTTCAGAGATGATACGGAAGTAAAATACGGACTCACCGTGAGAGAATTCGACTCCTTCTTCGATGCTTCTGAAGAGGCAGCCATTAGTCGCCTGTATGGAGGTATTCACTACATGCCGGCCATTGAAAACGGTGTGACTCAGGGCAGAAAGCTTGGCGACTATGTGGTGGACAAGCTTAAACTAAGAAACGAAGCACTGGCCGAGAATAACGAATAATTCAATAGCAACCCCTATCTGGCAAGCTGTCTTAAAGCCTTGTGTACATTACCCAATGCGAGCTTTGAGACAGCTTCTTTTTTTACCTTCAACTTTACCCCTCCTTTCTATGATTTTAGCCCCTATGTGCTTATACTTATAGTTGCTTGAATAACAGCATGTTGCTTCGTCAGGCTACTGACTCTGATTGACCGGTTTTGCTTTTCGGTGGGTCGGGTCAAAACCAGTGATTGTATGGAAAGTATTGGATTAGAGCTATGGGATAAAATCATCATAGCCGTTTACCTCGTAGGCATTGTGATCTATGGTATTCGAAAAGGTAAACAAGAAAGCTCAGAAGACTATTTTCTGGCAGGAAGAAATATGGCCTGGCCCATTGTGGGCATTTCACTTTTTGCAGCCAATATAGGATCCAACACCCTAATTGGACTCACCTCCGATGCCTTTCAGACCAATGTGGCAGTTTATAACTACGAATGGATGGCAGCCGTGGTGCTGGTAATTTTCGGACTGTTCTTTCTGCCCTTTTACCTAAAGTCTCGCGTGTATACCATGCCCGAGTTTTTGGAGCGCAGATACGACACGCGAACCCGCTACCTTTTTTCGGGTATCACCATAGTGGGCAACGTTATTATCGATACCGCCTCCGGTTTATATGCAGGCAACCTCATTTTAAAAATTATTTTTCCTGACTATCCTTCCTGGATGATTATTGCCTTTCTGGCGGTTGCTGCCGCTGCCTATACTATTCCCGGAGGCCTATCATCCGTGGTTCATACCGAAGTTATTCAGGCCATACTTCTAGTTTTTGGTTCCTTTCTGGTTACATACTATGCCTTCGATCAGGTAGGTGGATGGCAAAAGATGATTGACGGCCTCAATAATCTGCATACCGGTGGCCTGTTAGAAAAAAATTCCGATGAAGTTTTAAGCCTCATAAGACCCAATTCCGATGAAGCCATGCCCTGGCTTGGGCTGGTACTCGGTGTACCCTTACTGGGCTTTTATTTTTGGGCCAACAATCAGTTTATGGTACAGCGGGTACTATCGGCCAAAGACCTGAATCACGGCCGTTGGGGCGCTCTGTTTGCAGGGCTTCTCAAGCTTCCTGTATTATTTATAATGGTAATTCCCGGAGTATTGGCCATTCTACTTTTCAAAGACATGGACATAAGTTTTCTCAATTACCAGATACCTACCGAAGGTGGGTTTGCTACTTGCGAGAACCTGAGTGACTGCCCCAATATGACATACCCTGTGTTGATTTATAAATTATTACCCACCGGTATTCTTGGGTTGGTTATTGCCGGGCTCCTTGCCGCCATGTCGTCAAGTATTTCGGCCACGCTCAACTCGGCCTCCACACTCATTACCATGGATTTTACCCAAAAGCTAAGGCCCAATATGAGCTCTAAACAACTGGTACGGGCCGGGCAGATAGCCACCTGTGTGTTGGTGGTTTTAGCCGCGGCCTGGGCTCCCATGATCGAGAGCTTTCAGTCGCTCTGGACCTATCTGCAACAAATTCTTGGTTTTATATCTCCACCCATTGTGGCTGCTTTTGTAGTAGGACTTTTCTATCGGAGAGCCAACGCGCAAGGAGGGTTCTGGAGCCTCGTACTCTCCTATTTATTGGTAATTGGCTGGATCATCTACTGTTTCTCTAAGTATGAAGGCATTAGTACCGATGCCACCGGGGTGCACTTCCTCTATGTGGTACCAGTGCTTTTTGCCATAGCCATAGTGCTTAACGTAGGAATAAGCCTGGCCACAACTTCACCCGATGCTCAAAAAGTGAGCGAGATGATTTGGACCTCTCAGATTTATAAAGAAGAAACTAAAGAACTGGCACATTTGCCCTGGTATAAGAACTACCGAACACTTTCTGTACTGTTGCTTATTGCCACAGCCATAATAGTGATTTGGTTTGCCTAAAGAAAGAGGGAGCAACATGCCCAATTGCTCCCTCTCTTCGTGGTATCGGTTGCAGCAATTAAACCGGTTTATGGTGAAGGAACATAAATATTAAAATACTTTTGGCCGCCTCTATGGCAAAGCTATTCTGCCTATGTACAACCCTACTGCCCATATTACTCTCAAGGCCTTGGAAACAAAGGTTTTTGGCAAAGAGAATGGCCTAAGAACACCCTTTGAACAGCGGTTAATCGCGCTGTTTTCGGACATTTACAGTCGCTTCGAGCAGCTCTATGGCCAGCACCCTTCCTTCGAACCGGCTTTGGAACTACTGTTGCAGAAAATGTTGGCCGCCTACAAAGCCCGGCCCAAGCACTTACTGGAAAGTGATGCTCATCGCGAAGCTAACCCCGGTTGGTTTTGCAACCAGGAGACCACAGCCATGATGCTGTATGTAGATCGCTTCAACAATGATTTAAAGGGATTACTGGAAAAGATGGATTACTTCGAAGAGCTGGGGGTTAACATGCTTCATCTGATGCCCCTCTTCGATAGCCCTAAAGTAAAAAATGATGGTGGTTATGCTGTAAGCAATTATCGGCAGGTAAATGCCCGGTTTGGTACCAATGGCGATTTAGTGGAGGTGGCCAAAAAACTTAAGCAGAGCAACAAACTCTTAATGCTCGATTTTGTGGTAAACCATACTTCGGATGAACACGAGTGGGCCGTAAAAGCCAAGGCTGGAGACCGCTTTTACCAAAACTTCTACCATACGTTTAGAGATCGTACCATTTCGCTACTCTATGAGCAGGCCATGCCCGAGGTTTTTCCGGAAAGTGCTCCTGGCAACTTTACTTTCAACAAAGAAATGAACTGTTGGGTAATGACCGTATTCAACGAATACCAGTGGGATCTCAACTATTCTAACCCTTATGTGTTCGTGGAAATGCTCGACAATGTGTTGTTTCAGGCTAATATGGGGGTGGATATCTTTAGGATGGATGCCGTGGCCTTTGTATGGAAACAGATGGGCACCAGTTGCCAAAACTTGCCGCAGGCTCATATAGTGCACCAGCTTTTTAAGCTCTGTAGTCAGGTGGTAGCTCCGGGAGTCGCTTTTTTGGCCGAGGCAATAGTGAGCCCTGAAGAAATTGTAAAGTACTTTGGCACCAGCAATGTATGGAGCAATGAACACGACATGGCCTACAATGCCACACTAATGGCTTTACTATGGAACTCTCTTGCCACACGAAACACCCGAGTAATGAAGGCCAGCCTGCGCGACAAGCCCAAAAAACCCAAAGGCACTACATGGGTGAACTACGTACGCTGTCATGACGACATAGGCATGGGCTTTGAAGACCGCCACATTGCCGAATCAGAATACGACCCTGCCGCACATCGGAAGTTTTTAACACGGTTCTTTACCGGAGACTTTGAGGGTTCGTTTGCCAAGGGCTTGCCTTTTATGTATAACCCTAAAACAGACGATGCCAGAATTTCAGGTAGCATGGCCTCATTGGCCGGTTTGGAGCAGGCCCTTCAAGAAGGTAATGAATTAGGGGTAAAAAGAGCCATTGCCCGCATTAACCTACTACATGGCATTATTCTTTCGTATGGTGGCATTCCGGTTATTTATTCTGGCGATGAAATAGCCATGCTCAACGACTATTCCTTTTTGGAAGACGAATCCAAAAAAGATGACAACCGCTGGGTGCATCGTCCCAAAATGGATTGGGCGTTAGCCGAAAAACGCAAGAAGCCTGATACACCCCAGGCACAAGTCTTCCGAACCCTTCAACACATGATTGCCCTAAGAAAGTCCATCGATGAGTTTGGAGATCATAACAACTTTAGACTCATTGAAACTTCCAACGAACATGTTTTTGCTTTTGAAAGAAGCTGGAAAGGAAAAAGCACCGTGGTTATTGCCAATTTTAAAGACGATGGCCAATATGTTTACTCCCACTTAGTTTTCCCGCAAACAATGGTTAATCCCTTTGGTATGAAAGATCGGCTTAGTGGCAACCAGTTGTTGATCGAAGAAGGGAGGCTGCATTTTGAACCCTATCAACTATACTGGCTTACCAATGGCTAGATGAGTCATTGCTCCTGTATGCACAAAGGGTTTCAGGAGGTAAAACAAGGAAGTAAAGCATGGACTTGCTGTAAAAGGGAAAATAAGGGGTGGTGAAGCTCAGCCCAATCGTCCTTAATCTTCACTGTGTTTTTGATTAAAAGAAGTACCACATTCGAATCATTGCAAGACTTTGTGACCAAACACTTATTTTAAGGTAAGAATTATAAAACCATGACGAAACTCTGGGGAATAGATTTGGGAGGAACCAAAATTGAAGGGGCAGTACTTAAATCGAAAAACGATCCAACACCAATTGTCCGTAAAAGAATTAATACTGAAGCCGACAAAGGCTATGAGCATGTGCTCAATAACATCAAAAACCTGTTAGGTGACTTGGCCAAAGAAGTAGGAGAAAAACCCTCCATTGTCGGTATCGGAACTCCAGGAGCCATCGATCCGCCTACCGGTTTAATGAAGAATAGCAACTCACAAAACCTCAACCATAAACCTTTCAAGAAGGATTTGGAAGCCCTTTTAGGAATCCCGACCAGAATGGCCAATGATGCCAATTGTTTTGCTCTTGCAGAAGCACGAATGGGCATTGTGCCGGAAGTTGATCCGAATGCTGAGGTGGTCTTTGGAGTGATAATGGGCACAGGCTGCGGTGGCGGAGTAGTGGTTCATGGAAAGGTGATCAATGGTAAGCAGGGCATTGGTGGTGAATGGGGTCATAATTTCCTCGATGCTTCTGGTGGTCCTTGCTATTGTGGCAAGTCAGGCTGTACCGAAAAAATCATCTCAGGTACAGGTTTAGAAGATTTTTACGAGCAACAGACCGGAACTCGCAAAAGACTGAAGGAAATTCTTCCTGCTGCCAGAAGCGGTGAAGACCCCAATGCTGTCAAAACCCTGGATAGATTGGTTCATTTCTTTGGCTTGGGTATTTCAACTATCATCAATGTGCTAGACCCAGATGTCATAGTTTTAGGAGGTGGAGTTGGCAATGTAGATGAGCTTTATACGCGAGGCGTGGAAGAGGCTGCCAAATATGTTTTTAATCCAAGAATGGACACTAAGATTGTCAAACCAAAACTAGGAGATAGTGCGGGGGTATTTGGCGCAGCGTTTCTTTGTGAATGACCAAAATCAAAGGACTTATTTTAATTTAGCATTTTGATTATCTCATTGTAAAATGAATCGATGAGTTCTTCAAATGGCTGCTCAGAATCAGACATTTTCTCAAATTTTTTCTTAATGTCATTTGAAATGTGAATTACAAATTCCCCTGTTCTAAGGTCAAATACTGTAACGCTCCCTGATAAAGTTATACTTCCAGAACCGTTTAGTTTAGAAACCTCCTTTCTCCTTATCGGGGAGCGAATAATTATCAAGTCTGTATTCTTGAATCCGCTTTTTAACTCGAGTCGTTGAACTTCGCTTATATTCTCAAAAAGATTAGCTTGAGTATCAACAGTTTTCGACAAATCGATATATAAATAGTTTCTTGCTAACTCATTCAAGCTTGGTTCATTTTGAAGTTTAGATTCAATTTCCTGTTGACAACAAACATTGAATGTTGCCGAGAAAATCTGTTCAAACAATTTATTTGTCTGCGATGTATTTCCATCCTCATCAAAAAGGGGTGTAAAAGAGACAGTAACATTGACCCCAATAGTATACTTTTTATTGACTTTCGTCTTTTGACAAAAGGCAAGACCTGGTACCATCAAAACTAAGACTATGAGTACTTTTCTAAAGTTCATATCTCCTTCTATTGTATCTAGTGTATAAGTTAAGCGGTTCCCTAAATCAAATCAAAGACACTAATCAAATTAAAAATAAGAATCCAAAATTAGATGATATTACAAGGAGGTTCAGAGCAGCTTTCGTAGGTGAGTAAATGTTGACGGTTTGACTCAAGGTGTGATAGGATCCTTCTTAGCTCGGCATGACTTTTAATATGGGTTTTTCGGTTCCAAAATCAAGTGCCTATCTCCAGCTTGGTCTTGAATAAAACGAGGATGCTATCCCTTGGAGGGATGGCATCCTTAAAAATCAAAAAAGCCGTCAGCCCTTGAAGGGCTAACGGCCTTAAACATCTTAGTGCTTACGTCAACTATCTATCCTTTGTATCAATCTTAGCTCCTTCGGGCTTAGTGGTAGCATTCTTCACGTGTTCCTCCAACCAGCTGTCCATTTCCCACAACATGTGCAGAATAGACTCTTTGGCAGCATAGCCATGGCTCTCAGCCGGCAGCATCACCAAACGGGCAGTGCCTCCATGACCCTTAATGGCATTGTAGAAACGAATACTCTGAATTGGGAAAGTACCCGAGTTGTTATCTGCTTCTCCATGAATGAGCAACAATGGTTCATTAACCTTGTCGGCATGCATAAATGGCGACATGTAATTATAAAGTTCCGGAGCCTCCCAGTAGCTTCGCTCTTCGCGCTGAAAACCAAAAGGCGTAAGGGTTCGGTTATACGCACCACTTCGGGCTATTCCTGCTGCAAAAAGGTCGGAGTGAGCCAATAGGTTGGCCGTCATAAAGGCACCATAGCTATGGCCTCCAACCCCTATTCGATTTCGATCGCCAACACCCATTTCTACCACCGCATCAATGGCCGCTTCGGCATTCATTACCAGCTGCTCGCGGAAGGTATCGTTGGGCTCTTTATCGCCTTCTCCAATAATGGGAAACTCCGTGTCGGCCATTACCGCATAGCCTCTCAAAACCCAAAAGATTGGCGAACCAGAACTCACTCGTGTAAAGGAATAGGGCGTGCCTCTTACCTGTGCGGCAGTAGCTACTGATTTATATTCGCGGGGATAGGCCCACATGAGCACTGGCAGCGGTCCGTCTTTGTCTTTGTCATAACCGGCAGGGGTATAAAGCACTGCCGTAAGGTCTACTCCATCTTTTCGCTTGTACTTAATAATTTCCTTATTCACTGCCATCATTTCGGGCTGCGGATGAGGGAAGTCGGTTATGGCAGTGAGTGTGCCTTTCTTTAAATCTCGAATAAAGTAGTTCTCCGGTTCATCTTGCGACTCGCGAATGGTTATAATCCGATCGGCCTTCTCCGAAATAATATCGATTGGTCTTTCATAATATGGGGCTTCTGAACGGAAGAGTATTTCCTGTTTTTTGGTCTTGAGGTTAAACCGACTTAAAAAAGGACGGTCTCCTTCCGGTGAACCACCCACGCTGGTCATAAAAACATCGTCTTTATCTAACTTCAACACATTGCGGCCATACTGGTTTTTCACAGTCATTGGATTGCCCGGATCATTGTATCGGTCGGTTGTCGCACGCTCAATAATTACATGGCCCGGCTGGCCGGGTTTAGAAGGGTCTATGATGGTGCTCTTTTCCATTCGGTTGGCCCACCACTGTTCATTCAACCAGGCGCGGTTCTCATCGCCCCAAACAATACCACCATACCGCAGTGAGGTGCTGGCCAGCTTGGTTGGCTTGCCATTAAATGGTGCCGATTGCATGTACACAATATCTCGCTCTTGCACTTCCAGATTGGGATCTCCACCATCATTGGCTTCTGCCCAGTAAAGGGTAGCCGGCTTATCGGCTCGCCAGTTCACACTGCGCATCCCTTTGCGCGTGGCATCAAAGCCCTTTGGCCTAACCTCATCTAAAGGAATTTGGGCCAATACTTTTTTATTGTTACCGTTGGCACTCCAAACCTCATAGTTGAAGGGAAATCTGGAAGCCGGAACTAAGTAAGAAAAAGGTTTTTGTATGGTTTCTACCAGCATATACTCTCCATTCGGAGATATGTCGAAGCTTTTAATAATAGCCGGCTGGCCCACTTTAGAAGATTTCCCGTTCAGATCGATACGTTGGAGCTGCACGGTGGTGTAGTACTCAAAAAGCTGTTCGTCATAGGCATTCTCGAGCAAATCCTGATAGGTTCTTGAGGCTGCCTCTGCTCCGGCTGTTTCCTGAATTACCGGCCCTTTAGGCGCACGGGGTTGGCGAGGAGCTTCACCTCTACCTTCCACTATGGTGCTTACCATAAGCGACTGGTTGTCAGGCATCCACTCAAAAGCCGATACATAGGCATTGTTCACAATGGGAGCTGTGAGTCTTCTGGCACTACGGCTTTCCAAATCGGCCACCCAGAGTTCAATGCCGTTTTCAACGGTATGGGTAAAGGCAATCTTTTTCTCATTTGGCGACCACGACACGTTGCTAATGGCAGGGTTTGCGGGCATATTGGCAAAACTGTAAGTTTCGCCAGTAGCAATGTTCTTTAGGCTTAAACCGGTCAGTGGGTTTTGTCTGCTCCTTCCATTGGTGGCCGGGTTAATGCGCGTGCCTCCTATGCGCAACTCTGGAGCTGCCACCTCTTCAATGCTGGGGTAGCCCGGTCGTTCCATCAAGAGCATCCATTGTGCCTTCGAATCGATGCTCACTGCCGGAGTAGCAGGTGCATCAATAAGTTTAGCGATAGCCTCCGGAGGACGCTGATAACCATTTTGACCCTTAGCGTCAGGGCTTTGCAGCAAAAGGAAAAAAGCCAACAGGCCAATTCCCGATAATGTTTTTATGTACTTTCTCATGGTGGTTTGCTTGATTCTGTTAGTCAATTTAGTAAGGCTTAGCATAAAGCACAGATTAAATCCACAGAGCTACATTTCTTAGGTATGAAAGGCGCAACAGCCACCAAAGACTCTTGAGCAATACTATGTGATCAGGTTTATACGAAATACTTCGTAATTATTTTTGAAATACGAAACCATTCGTATATAATTGTTCTACGAAATAAATCGTAGTATGAAGATCGTAGTCTGGCTATTCTTATTGATGAACTCCATCTGGCAGCAAACTGACAGTAAAAATCAAATACTGAAAGACTGGATTGCTACGCAAAACCAGGGAAGCGATAAAGCCATTAACACCTTTATTGACCGTTGGTTTTCTGAAGAATTAAAAGCAGGTATTACCGACCGAAGCAAACACGTAGCCTTCTACCGACAGATTATTGATGAATTTGGTGAGATACAAGAGACCGTGTACGAGGTAATGGAGTCTACTCCTACAAAACTCAAAGTGCAACTATTAAAAAAGAATACTCCCTTTTTGCCGGAACCTTCACCGGAAAACATTCTGGTGGTGGAAATAGACGTGCAAAAAAATCATCCCAACCGGCTGGCCCGGGGTTTGGGTATGGGTGCGCTCATATGCTACATAAAACGTGATTAGAACCAACAAAGAACATGATTAAACCTACTGAAAGCGAGCTGGAAATTCTCAACATACTATGGACAAATGGCCCTAGTAGTGTGCGTGAAGTCAACAAAAAGATCAATGAGCAAAAAGAAGTTGGCTACACAACTACTTTGAAACTTATGCAGATTATGACCCAGAAAGGGTTAGTTGAAAGAGATGAAAGCAGTCGTTCACATATCTATTCTGCCCGAATAAAGGCAGAAGATATTCAGGAACAAATGCTGGACAAACTGCTGAACACCGCCTTTGGCGGGTCGGCCAGTAAACTGGTATTAAGCGCACTGGGATCGGGCAAGGCATCCGCCAGAGAATTGGAAGAAATAAAAGCACTCATTCAGAAGTTGGAGCAAGATGGAAATCAATAGTAACATACTGGAGGCCATTGGCCTTGGACTGGTTCATTCGCTTTGGCAAGGAGCTGCCCTGCTATTCGTTGTTTTACTAGGGTTGGTATCCTTAAGAAATAAAAAGGCAAAAACCCGATATACCCTTGTACTAATGGGCATACTAGCCTTACCTGTTTTACTAGCAGGCAATCTATACTTTTTCTGGCCGGCAAGCCCTGTGGAAAACTCAGGCACTTTAATCGCTTCAGAAATCCGTTTTTCTCCTAACATTATCTCTGACTTTCAAGCTTTTGCTGAAAATCCACAAAGCTCTTCTACCGTTTTATGGATTAAGGAAAATGCCCCTACCATAGCTGTAATCTGGATTGTTGGAATGGCCTTCTTTCTTCTTAAAGTATTGGGCTCATTCATCTGGATGAAGAGACTTCTAACCAAGGCATTTCCACTCGAAGAAACCTCCATAAACAGCCTTATTTGTAATATTAAGCTGGTTTTAGGCATCAAGAAACCCCTTCAAATCAAGTGTAGTTCATGGATTAAAAGTCCGGTAATTTTGGGCTTTACCCGACCAACTGTTCTCTTTCCTATAGGATTAATAGAAGGTCTTTCGACAGAAGAAGTGGAGGCCATTCTTTACCATGAATTGGCTCATTTAAAGAGAAATGATTTTGTTATCAACATCATTATCAACGTTTTACAAATAGTGTTTTTCTATCACCCTGCCTATTGGTGGATGAAAAGCCAGCTTGACAATGAACGCGAATATGCCACTGATGAATTGGCGCTAAAATATTCAGAAAAGAAACTCCCCATGATCAAGGCTCTGGCTAAGGTTCAAGCTTTCAGTATGAACCAACCCGGCCTTGCCTTCGCGGGAAACTCAAAAAATCAGGTACTTAAACGCATTAACATTATGATGAATTCAAAACAACAACCCAATTGGCTGAGCGCCATTTTTACCATAGCCTTATTGCTGGTCGCATTTGGCTTAATGAGTGTTCAAGAAACAAAACCAAAAACCGGGAAGTCGACTGAACCTAATACGTTGACCGAGTCTGAGGTTGATTTAGACTCTCTCCAAAACTCAGCAAACCCACAAACGAGAATCGATTATCTGGAATTCGATATGGACCCTCAGCCACAAGATGACAGTATAGCGATTTCAAAAGCCATTCTGGAAATGGTCAATAATCCCAATGATTTCATTTTCGAATTCGATGAGCAAGGCGAGGTAGTGCAAATAACAAAGAGTGGTAAAGAGTTAAAAAGGTCTGAGCTCTCCAATTATAAGATAGCCTACGCTAGGCTTATAAAGCTTGGTTTTGCTTTGACTAAAGGTGCTGAAGAAGCTAAGATTGAACAAATACAAGATGAACTGAGGAAAAGAGAAGAAGAGCTTCTGAGACAAAAAAGAGGGGTGGTTCGATACAATGTTAATAACAGATATGAAGTAGACTCTGTTTGGCTGAACGGGAAACTACTGGAAGGTAGTGATCGTGAGTTCCACCTAAAAAACTGGAGTCTTTGGGAAAGGGAAAAACTTGAAAAGGAATATTTAAGACTTCAGGATTCATTAAAAGTGGTACTCTACCCTGGCAATGAGATGGACTCTGCAGAAGTGGCCTGGGTCAATAAATACCAAGCCATGCTTGCCCCCTTGGAGGAGAAGCTAGTAAGTTTGAATTCCAGCCTTATAGAAAACAGCGAAGCCAAACTCGCTATGCTTGAAAAACAAATAGAAGAGTTAAAGGCCTCTTTAAAGGCTGAGAAAGAATTTACAACCCTTGCTTTTCCCAGTGGCAAAGCACGCTTCGAATTTGCCAAAGTTTTCCTGGTAGATAAAATCCATAAAAACTCGTTGATTCACTTTGACGGACAATTTCGGCCCTCAATGAAACTAGCCGACCTAACAGAAGAGGATATTATGTCTATTGAAAGTATGGATTTAATTCATGGTTCTAAAATGCTTGAGTTCGCACCAAGTGAATTGCTGATTAATAAAACCCAGATTCTTAGACTGAACAAGTATAAGCCGCAAGCCAAGGAAAAAGTATTAAAGATCGTAAAGGGAAAGCCAGTTATTGAATTGAATGGTAAGCTTCTGAAGGGAAAAAGCTTAGACGATCTAAACCTTGAAAATGCTCAAAGCATTGAAGTATTGAGTGGAAATAGCTTGTATAAATTCTATTCTAAGGAAGAGCTAAAGGGTTACGAAAGCATGATTAGAATTTATACAAATCAAGATGAAAACGCCCGCTTCCATGCCATTTCCGTAAGTCCCGATAACAGTAAATACTTTTTCAATGATGATTCCCTGCGAGAGGTAATGTATGATTTCTACATCCTTGAAAGATTAAGCCGCTCTAAAGGAGTATTGATTGAATATGGTGGTAAAATCGAGAAAGATTGGACCTTGGAGAGCTTAAAGAAAGACAAGCTTTACGAAATCAAGACGATAGAATTACTTAAGAATAAGGAAATGGAAAGCCACTACTCCAAAGAGCAACTAAGTGGAATTGATGTCTTGCTAAGAGTCAATGCAAAGAACTAAATCAAGCCGCCATGTGCGGCTTCTTTATTCTCACACCACCACTCTGCTCTATTTGATTATCATCTCTTGCCTCGATTTTCTATATTGAAGGTGCAGTCAGCCAACGCGCTAATTTTTAAGCTGGCTGCATTTACCTTTTCAATAAAAACCATGAAAAACAAACGGCAAACCGCCCTTGTGGCTTTGCTGCTTCTGCTGGCACATTTGGCCTGTGCCCAGGAATGGCAAAACCTAATTGGCGACAACCTCAACAACTGGAAAAAGCTCGGAGGCAACGGCACTTATGAGCTACAAAACGGTATTATTACCGGTACCACTCAAAAAAATACTCCCAACACATTTCTGGTTACCCGACAAGAATACAGCGATTTTATTCTGGAATTCGACATTTGGGTAGACCCCGCCATCAACACCGGGGTTCAAATACGAAGCCACAGTATAGAAAGCTACCAAAATGGTCGTGTCCATGGCTATCAGGTAGAAATAGACCCGAGCCCCAGGGCCTTTTCAGGTGGTATTTACGATGAAGCCCGCAGGCTATGGATGTACCCCATTTCCAGAAACCCCAAAGCACACAATGCTTTTAAAAATGGCGTGTGGAACCGGGTGAGAATAGAAGCCATCGGCCCTTCAATCAAAACCTGGATCAACGGTATTCAGTGTGCTGACCTGGTTGACGATATGACAGGCAGTGGTTTCATCGGCTTGCAGGTACATAGCGTGGCCGAGCAAGATGCCGGCAAACATGTGAAATGGAAAAACATGCGCATTCTTACCAAAAATCCGCAAAACTATACCCGAGAAACCGACCCCTCAGTGCCTCAGCTCAGCTACTTGATCAACCAACTAAGCGACAGAGAAAAAAGAGAAGGTTGGCGTCTTCTATGGGATGGCAAGACCTCAGCAGGCTGGAGAGGAGCCAAACTTGATCATTTCCCCACCAGTGGCTGGAATATGGAAAACGGTGAGCTCTCAGTAGCCGAAACAGGTGGAGCAGAATCAGCCGCAGGTGGAGACATTATTACTGTAGACCAATTTGCCAATTTTGAGCTGGAACTTCAGTTTATGCTCACAGAAGGAGCCAATAGTGGAGTCAAATACTTTGTAGACCCTCAGCTTAATCAGGGAACCGGTTCGGCCATTGGCTGCGAATTTCAGTTGCTTGATGACCAACGACACCCTGATGCCAAAATGGGAGTAAATGGCAACCGTACCCTGGGAGCTCTTTACGATCTCATAGCTCCTGAAAACCTTTCCATTCCCGGTCGCGGAAAACAGTTCAAAGGCCTCAATGTATGGAACAACCTGCGCATAGTCTCTAAAAACGGAAAAGTGGAACACTGGCTCAACAACGAAAAGGTAGTAGAGTACGATCGGTTCTCACAAATGTTCCGAGCCCTTGTAGCTTATAGTAAGTACAAAGACTGGAAAGGTTTTGGGCAATGGCCAAAAGGCCACATTTTATTGCAAGACCACGGCAATGCCGTAAAGTTCAGGAGTATTAAAATCAGAGAACTTTAAGTCATGGAAAAGAGCCTTAAAACAGAAACCCGAAGGGAGTTTATCAGGAAATCGGCATTGGCAGGTTTAGCGTTCAGTATGCCTGCTTACAGCTATTCGAGAATATTAGGCGCCAACGAAAAGGTGCTCACGGCCACCGCAGGTATAAACAGCAGAGGTAATGCCCACATTGCCGCTGCAGCCAAATACCCTTCAAAAATGGAGATCATAGCACTTTGCGATGTAGACAACAGAACATTTGCCAAAGCATTCCAAAGTCATGAATCGCTGGAATCTAAAAGTGTTACTCTATACTCAGACATTCGAAAACTGCTCGAAAACAAAGACATAGATGCCGTAACCATTGCCACACCAGATCACTGGCACGCTCCAATGGCCATTATGGCAATGAATGCCGGAAAGCATGTATATCTGGAAAAGCCATTCAGTCATAATCCGCAGGAAGGTGAATGGCTGGTTCAGGTGCAGGCAAAAACAGGCAAAGTGCTCCAAATAGGAAATCAGCAGCGTTCGGCTCCTACCTCCATAGCCCTTAAAAAAGAAATAGACAAAGGTACCATTGGCCGTCCGTACTATGCCAAAGCCTGGTACTCCAACAATCGTGGGTCCATAGGCACTGGTAAGAAGATAAACGTACCCGAATGGCTCAATTGGGAACTATGGCAGGGACCAGCACCAAGGAAAGACTACAAAGACAACTATGTACACTACCACTGGCATTGGTTTTGGCATTGGGGTACGGGCGAAATCAACAACAACGGCTTGCATGAACTGGACATTGCCCGGTGGATGCTCGGAGTGGACTTCCCGGACAAAGTGATCTCTCAAGGCGGACGATTTGCCTTTCAGGACGACTGGGAGTTTTACGATACCCAATTGGCAAGCTTTTATTACGGAAAAGACAAAATGATTACCTGGGAAGGCAGGAGCTGCAGAACCTTTCCATTAATTCATAACAGGGGGCGAGGCACCGCTATTTACGGAACCGAAGGCTCTGCCATTGTAGACCGTGACGGTTTTGAGATATACAACAAGGATGGAAAACTCATTGCATCAGCAAGGGAAGAAGAAAAATCGGCCTCTACCGACCTGGTAGGTATTGGCGGTTTAGACGGCTACCACATGAAGAATTTTCTGGACGCCATAACCAAAAGTCAAACTATCAACTCCCCGGCCAATGAAGCCCATAAAAGTACTCTAATGTGCCATTTGGGCAATATGGCTCAAAGGTTTGGTGGAACACTGGAAATTGATAGCTCCAATGGCAAGCCGAAAAATAAACAAGCCATGAGTTTATGGGGAAGAGACTATGAAAAAGGCTGGAAGCCTGTGGTTTAATTCTCAAGATCTCGACACAAGCTAACCCTGCTCAATAGCCTCTAGCCGGAATCGGTGTCCTCACCGATTCGCCTGTCAATGTCTTGGTGAAGACACCAAGGCTGGCATTAGGTTAGACAGATGCCTTCTAGTGCCCCATCAAAGTCTCTCATAGAGGACTTTGATAGACACTGCTTTATTCCCATCCAGGCTATGGCAGAAGTGTCTGCCAGCTTAGAACGTTTATGCAGATGCTTCGGCTTCGCTCAGTATGGAAAGGGAGCGGTTTTGGCCTTGCTCAGAATAGAAAGATGACTTTACGCACTAAACCCTGGCCGGAATCGGTGAGGACACCGATTCGCCTGTTAATGCCTTGGTGTGGACA
>NZ_DDDQ01000033.1:0-12796 GCF_002336325.1 Roseivirga sp. UBA1976
TAAAATTTCAGATAAAAAGGGAAGGGTTTATGTGCTTAAGTGGGCCACTATAGCAATAGCTCTGGCCGATATTATGGTGGCTTTTACACATACCAAACCCATGCTACTGGCCAGTTCAATTGCTTTTGGTATTGCCGTTGGCTTAAACACGCCCACCATTTATGCCTGGACCATAGATCTAAGCCATGACAAAGCCCGCGGACGCGGCATTGCTACCATGTATATAGCCCTGGAAATAGGTATTGGATTAGGAGCTTTTGCGGCCGGACTCATCTATGGTAATGTGATTGAAAATTTACGAGAAGCCTTTCTGGCTTGTGCCATACTCTCTCTTTTGGGCTTCTTATTTTTAAACTTCGGCTTATCTTGGGGAGAAAAACTGTTTAACAACCCTTCCGATGAGGTTTAACCCAAAAGCTACGCCCTTTTTTTTGCTCAGCGTCTTTCATTTGGCCGCGTTATTAGCCGACTGGACTCTCGTGGGGCAGATCACTAAACCTTTACTCATTCCTTCTCTGTTTTTATACTTTGTTAGAACCACTCCCAAAAGCCCTCTGAATGGATACATCAAGGCAGCTCTGGTTTTTTCATTTTTGGGAGACACCCTTCTTATTTTTAGCGGAAACAATGCCTGGTTTTTTCTGGCCGGTTTGTTAAGCTTTTTGTTGGCTCATGTAGTCTATCTTCTTGTGAACATGAGCGCAGTAACGGTTTTGGAAAAAGGTTTTAAACCGCAATGGCAAGACATTCCCTTTATGCTGTATGGTTTGGCCATGTTTTCAGTAGTTAAGCCAGGACTAGGGAATATGTATGCGCCTGCTTTGCTCTACACCGTTATTATTTGCCTAATGGCAATCACGGCCAGAAAACGATGGAAGAGGACGGGTTCCGATAGTTTTTGGCTTATAATGGCTGGGGCTCTATTTTTTGTATTGAGCGACAGCATTCTTGCCTACAATCGGTTTGTAGCACAAGCCTCCTGGGGTACCCCGGCTATAATGGCCACCTATTTAACCGCACAATTTCTGCTGATTGAAGGTTATCGCGAGTTTATTCTAAAAGTGAAAAATCCAGAAGCGAATTAATTATTTCGCCTAACTCTGCCAGAACCTGAAACACTAGTGTTCACTCCAGTGGGTTGACCCGAATAGTACACACTACCACTGCCGGAAATTCTTACCTCCAGTTCGCCAAAAACTGCAACTGATGCCCTCCCAGACCCGGTGATGGTTATGTTGTAGTCATCGGCCTTTAGACTTTCTGCATAGTACTTACCTGAGCCGCTTATGCCTAGTGATGCTTCTTGGGCCGACCCTTTAAGGTCTATGTTGCCGGAACCGGAAATCTTAGACTGTATTGTTTTAGCATCTACTTCCAGCTCTATATCTCCCGAACCGGAAATGGACAATCTCAAATCGTCAGTTTTTATAAGTCTTTGCCCTATAACATCTCCTGCTCCGCTAACAACCACCTCTCTAAGATCGCGAACGGTAATGTACACATTCACCCTACCAGTGCCTCGGTCGCCCCAGCTAAACCAACTTCTTCTTGATCGGCTTGAAATACTCAGTCTATTGCCTCGCACTTCGGTAATCACTTCTTCGAGTGTCTCACCATCAGCCTCCACAATCACCTCATTCTTATTGCCTTGCGTTACATATACTTTGCCGGAAATATTCATGGCAATGCCGTTGAAGTCTCCCACATTTCTGGTTTCTTTTTGCTGAGACCAGGCTGATAGAACCACAAAGCTCAGCAACACAACAAAAATTGTTCTTCTCATAATCGACATATTTTACAAAGTATAGACCTAATGAAACGGCCAAGGTTGCATGCCATCTATTGGGCCAATATCTTTTTTGTAGCCAATCTATTAAATCTGGTGTACAAAGCAACTGCGGCCACGGTAAGGCCAATTAACAAACCATACCAAACGCCCTGAGGGCCCAAATCGAGTACAAATCCAAACACATAACTGCTTGGTATAGCCAGCCCCCAATAAGAAAGTAAGGTAATCCAGGTAGGTACCCGCACATCTGACATACCCCGCAAGCAGCCCAAACCAACCACCTGAACTCCATCTGACAACTGGAAGAGACCGGCAATTACAATCAGCGAGCTGGCTATACCCACCACTTCGGCATCATCTACATAGAGCTTTGGAAAAAAACCGTTAAACAGAATGTAAACCAGTGAACAGGCCGCCATAAAAACCAAAGCCATAATGAAGCTGGTATTTCCTGCCCTTCTCAAATTCGGAAAATCTCCTTTCCCCAATTGGTTACCCACCCTAACAGTTGAAGCTGCCGATATGCCGGAGGCCATCATATAACTAATGGCCACCAGGCTAATGGCAATTTGGTGGGAAGCCAGAGGAACTGTGCCCAACCAGCCCATCATTACGGCCGCCATAGCAAAAGCCCCTACCTCAAAGATGAACTGTCCTCCCGTAGGAATACCGATTTTTAGCATGGGCTTAAAGAAGTCCGCCTTAAACCTGTTCAATACAAACCCGGCTCTAAAAGCCTTGAAACGATGATAGCGTCTCACAAATACCAGCATGGCAATGGCCATTAGCACTCTGGAAACTAGCGTAGACCAGCCGGCCCCATTGAGCCCTAACTCCGGGAAGCCCCACTTACCAAAAATGAGCAGGTAATTAAGCAACACATTTAAGCCGTTGGCCAAAATGGTAATGTACATAGTGGGCTTGGTGATAGACATCCCTTCAGAAAACTGGCGGAACCCCTGAAAAACAATAAGCGGAAAAAGAGAGGAGGCAATTATGAAAAAGTAGGGAGTCCCTAAATCAATTACTTCTGCCGGTTGTCCCATATAAGGAAAAACTGCGGTAAGTGAATACATGAGCATTACCATTAGCAGGCCTAATACCAGACACAAAATAATTCCGTGTCTTAGCAAGCGAGTAATCAGGTCGTTGTCCTTTTTACCATCAGCCTGAGCCACCATGGGGGTTATACCATACGAAACACCAATACCGAACATCATAAACACCGCCAGAAAATTACTGGCAAACGAAGAAGCAGCCAACTCTTTAGGCCCAAGCTGCCCCACCATTATACTATCGACAATACCTACCATAATATGCCCCAACTGACTGAGCATAACCGGATAGGCCAACAAAACCGTTTTGTTAAAATGATCTTTATAGGATAATAATTGCGCCACTAGATATTTTTTATTCGGGCATATTTGAGTAGCCCACCCACACTCAGACTATCGGTAATACGACCATCCATTACCCATTCTACAGCCTCTTTTACGGAAAGCTTCTTGATAGCTATATCTTCCGTCTCGTCAAACTGAGTTTCACCTTGAGAAAGTTCCGTTGCCACGAAAACCATACCCAACTCATCGGTTACAGAATTGGAGGTGTGGATTTTGCACAGAAATTCCAGCTTTTGAGCAATGAGTCCGGTCTCCTCTTTTAGCTCGCGCAAAGCACCTTCCTCATAGCTTTCGGTAAAGGGCACCGCACCCATAGGAATCTCCCAACTGTATTCGCTGAGCGTATATCTGTATTGGCCCACCAACCAGGTATTGCCTTCACCGTCTACAGGAATAACTCCCACAGCCCTCCCTTTGAACGATACCTTACCATATATACCCGGCTTTCCGGAAGGGTTAATTACCTGATACTCATTGAGCCTTATCCATTGGTTTTCATAAATCAACTTTTCGCCAAGGGTCTTCCAGGGACTTTTCTCTTTGCTCATGGCCCAAAAATAGAGAAAGCTTTCAAGTTGTTGAGGGCTATTGTTAAGTTTAAACCACAATGTTAAAGGCATACTACAAAGAGGGTATTGTTGAGGCAGGTTGCGATGAAGCCGGCAGGGGACCTCTGGCCGGGCCGGTAGTAGCAGCGGCAGTAATTCTGCCAACAGACTACAAGCATCAGCTTTTAAACGATTCGAAAAAACTGAATAAAAAGCAGTTGAATGAACTGGAAGAAGTAATTAAGCACGATGCGCTGGCCTACTCTGTGCAAGAGGTAAGTCACTCTAAAATCGATGAGATTAACATACTAAACGCCAGCTACCTGGCCATGCATTTGGCCATAAAAGACCTAAGTATTATTCCTGAATTGTTGCTTATTGATGGTAATCGGTTTAAGCCCTATCCCGGCATTGCCCATGAGTGCATAGTAAAAGGCGATGGCAAATACATGAGTATAGCTGCTGCATCCATACTGGCCAAAACACATCGCGACAGAATTATGACCCAACTGGCTGAGCAATATCCCGGTTACGGATGGGAAACCAATGCAGGCTACCCCACCACTAAGCACCGCGAAGCCATCAGAACACTGGGCATAACACCCTACCATCGTAAATCATTCAGGCTATTGCCCGAGCAGCTGGAACTGTTTTAGCGAATTTTCAGCCCGACAGAGCGAAGAGAAGACTTTAAACACCAAAGAAACCGGCTCAATGCTGTTGATATACCTTGGCCACAATTCGCCAGCCGCTATCAAATTTGAGCAAACTCAAATAGTCTGTATACACATGTTTCCCTTGGTTGAACAACTCTACCTTTACCTGTGCAGCATGGCCCGTAACATCTACTAAGGCAAACTTATGATCCCACTTGTTTTTGGGGTCGCCAGGGTCGTAGTTGTTGGCCTTTCTTTTTTCAACCCCATCGGCCCAAACTGCAATAGGGTATTTACTTATGGACTCACCTTTGGGAGAGTAAATAGCAAAATCTTCATGAAACCCCTTTCGCATCGCATCTGCATTCAGCTCATTAAATGCCCCGTTGATATAGGCCTTCAAGATCAGCTGTTTTACTTCCTCTTCTGCCTTTGCTTCAATAGCATTTTTGTGGGTAAAAGATAGGGTTAGCAGTGCCACGAGCATAAGTGACGTGCTAAGGATCAGTATTCTTTTCATAATGGAGAGCTTTTGGTTTATAAACTTCCTAACTCATTCACGAAGCCGTGGGTTACAAAGGCTTGAGTCAAAACGGAACGTCATTCCCCGATAGGTCAGTGATCTCCATCGTTTTTTGAGCTAAAACTATAAAGAAACGCCCCTAAAGAGGAATGACGTGCTATTTGTGCAATTCTTGCTATTCGTAGCGGAGCGACTCTACCGGGTTTCTTTTGGCTGCGTTAATCACTTTACCGGAGATAGAAATGAGGGTCACTAACAGTATGATAACAATAGGAACCAGCGCACTAATGAAGTTTGGAGTTACATGATAAGTCCAGATTGTGCCCATTAGAAGACCGGCTAGAAAAATACCCAGCCCTCCTCCTAGTATTGAGGCTACGCCTACAATAATGAGAAACGGACGATTAATAAGCGTGGTGATTTTGGCTATTGAAGCTCCTAACACCTTTCGAATACCAATTTCCTTGGTTCTGCTTTGAATGTTTATAGATACCAGAGTGAACAGACCTATGGCAGAAAGCACCACGGCTATTACAGCCAGGAATATGAACATCTGCACAATATTCTTGTTTACATCGCGCGCTTCACCCAAAACGTTTATATCGTGGGTATAAATGGAGGTTGGTCTGTCGGGCACTACTTCTGCCCAGGTAGACTCCAGAAAATCGCGCGTAGCCCCCATTTCCTCATCGCTCACTCTCACAATCACCATGTTCAGGTCGCTTTCATTGCGTAGCCTGAGCATTACGGGGTTTATGGGCACCCAGAGACCAAACAGGTAGAAGTCCTTTACAAGTCCTACCACGGTATATTGCAATGAGTCGTTCATAGTTACTCGCTGTCCTACGGGATTCTCCCAACCCATACGAGCCGCCATTCTTTCGTTAACCACAACGCTTCGGGCCTTATCGGCCTCCTTATTGGCTGCATCGAAGCTCCTGCCGTCTAATACCTGTAGGCCTATAGTTTCAACATAATTGAGCCCCACATCTAATATGGTTGCCTGCACCTCAGAGCTCTCCGCCTTTAATTTGGTTTGATATGATCTCCACCCCACATGGCCGCTGGTTAGGGCCACTTCATCGATGGATGGGTTGCTGACTATTGCTGTTTTGAATCGCTCGGCTTCATTGGCGCTATTTAACTGTACCATCAAAACGCCTTCTTTTTCGTAACCCAGATCAAGATTCTCCTGAAAATTTGAGTTTTGAACGAAGGCAAAGCCTAATACCAACGAAAGCACGGAAATAAGCATTTGGATGCCTAACAACACCTTTGAGAGCAAGCTTGACGAGCTTACTTTGAGCGTTCCTCGCAAAATGGCAACTGGCTTGTATCTACTCACAAATATGGCGGGGTACCCTCCGGCCAATACCGCTGTAAGAACTAAAGTAGAGCAGAGGAAAATAATCATTCCCGGATTGTTCCAAAGGGTGAGCACTACATTGACATTGGGCCACATGTCGCTGTATTTGGGTACTAGCCATAACGAGAATAAAAGAGCTAATCCCAGAGCCAGGAAACACAACACCAGGTTTTCGCCTAAAAATTGAAACACCAGTTGACCGCGCGAGCCCCCCACTGTTTTGCGAATACCAATTTCTTTCAGGCGTTTGTTAGACATGGCTATGGCTGTGTTGGTAAAGTTGAAGCAAGCCAACAGCAATATGAGCAAGGCCATAATGTTGGGGGCAGTGATATGAGCAGGATGTAGGGTTTCGTTACCCAAAGTGGTGCCATCAACATCTCTTTGGTTAAAAGCTACATCGGCCATGGCTTGCACCCAGAAAGAATTAATTGGGAAATCCTTTTTTACCTCGGCTTGTAATGGCGCATACTTTTGAATCATGCCCGGCAAGGCCTGAGCTACCTGCGGATCTGCGGTTTGAATGAAAAGGCCATCTACAAAGATGGACCAATCGTCTTTGTCTACATTGAAGTTGCGGTGAAAGTTTTCGAAATCTGTAATGAGCTGAAACTGCAATGAACTCTGCAGGCCCGGTTCTTCAAACACTCCCCCCACAGTAAGGAGTATGTTGGGTCGCTCTGAAAGCACCAACTCAACGGTTTCTCCAACGGCATTTTCTTTGCCAAACAAAGAAATGGCTGTTCGGTTAGAGATTAGTACACTGGAAAGCTCTTTGTAACTGGCCGCATCGCCATGCAGCATGGGAAAGGTGAACATTTCCAAAAAATCATCATCTACAAAAGCCATTGTGCGATTGAACACATTGCTTTCGCGTTTAATTGTAACCCCCGATCGTTCGAACCGGCTCACCCATTCTACTCCCGGCACTTCCGATTTGAGTAAAGGCCCCAATGGCAGGGGAGCTTGACCAAAAGGCTGGCGGGCTCCATTCTGATCGATGTACACCGATACCTGATAGAGCTGGTCATAGTTCTTGTGCTGTTTATCAAAATTGAGTGCAAACTCGTAGTTCAGAAAAGCTACAATACAACAGGCTAGCGCCAAACCGAGACCAATAATATTAATGAACACGAAAACCTTGCTTTTGAGCAGGCTTCTTACCGTTACTTTTAAAAAATTTTTAAACATGAGTTTTGACCTTTGTTTTGGTTTGAAATTCTACTTCTAATCAAGCCGAAAAACAGCCTTGAGCTCTCTTTAATTCGCTGCTCCGGCAAGCATTCAGTATTAAAGACAGGTAGCTGACAAGCTCCTCTCAACTAATTAGAAGCGTTGGCATATTTGGTTTATAACCAAATAGATGCACAAAATCATTTATGGGTTGCCTGAACCCGAAAACAGCCTGAGAATTAATTTAACCAAAGCCTTTTTTTATACCTCAATGCTTACTTTTGTCGAGCAAAACGAGATTGAAATGGAATTAAAAAAAGTAGCATTAAACGACCTTCACGAAAGTCTGGGGGCTAAAATGGTTCCCTTTGCCGGTTACAACATGCCCGTGCGGTACACCTCAGACATTGAGGAACACAACACCGTTAGAAATGGTGTGGGAGTATTCGATGTTTCACACATGGGAGAATTTGTTTTAGAAGGACCTGATGCACTTGATTTAATTCAACGAGTAACCAGCAACGATGCATCTAAACTAGTTGACGGGCAGGCCCAGTATTCTTACTTACCCAATGACAAAGGGGGAATAGTGGACGACTTGCTGGTGTATCGCTTCAATGAGCAAAAATACATGCTCGTAGTCAATGCCTCAAACATTGAAAAAGATTGGGAGTGGATTAGCCGGTTCAACCACAAAGGAGTAAGCATGAGAAACGTTTCAGATTCTCATTCACTTTTTGCTGTGCAAGGTCCAAAGGCTGTTGCCACGCTTCAGAAGCTAACTTCTGTAGATTTATCTTCCATTAAGTTCTACAACTTTGTGGTAGGGCCAATGGCAGGAGTTGAGTATGTTATAATTTCGGCAACAGGCTATACCGGTGCCGGTGGTTTTGAGATATATGTACACAACGACCATGCAGAATCGGTTTGGAAGCAGATTTTTGAAGCCGGAGCCGAATTTGATATTAAACCCATTGGTTTAGGAGCCAGAGATACCCTGCGTCTGGAAATGGGTTACTGCCTCTATGGAAACGACATTACAGACGAGACCTCTCCTATTGCTGCCGGTTTGGGTTGGGTAACCAAGTTTACCAAGGAGTTCACTAACTCAGAAGCCATTCAAAAGCAAAAAGAGGAAGGGGTTTCCACCAGGCTTATTGCCTTTAAAATGATTGACAAAGGAATTCCCAGAAGTCATTATGAGCTAATGGATGCCGAAGAAAACGTTATCGGTGAGGTAACCTCGGGAAGCATGTCGCCTACTCTGGGTATTGGCATCGGCTTGGGCTATGTGAAGAAAGAATTTAGCAAAGCAGGTACCGAAATTTATGTTGCTGTACGCAATAGAAGATTAAAAGCGGAAGTAGTAAAACTTCCTTTTGTGCAGAAGTAAAGGAAATCAAAGGGTGGTGAACAACCAGCAAGTGAACCACCCTGAATTTATTTCAGGGTCCTCTTCTGCTGAGATTCCGAAACGAATTCAGAATGAGACCCACACCATTGATAGTTACCAACTAAGAATTAACAAATAAATTACCCTTCCATTAATGAACATAGACGTTTGCTACACTCCGGAATTGATCCATCAGTTTGACGTAACTGACAAAACCGTTGTAGTTATTGACATTCTCAGGGCGACCTCGTGCATGGTAGCCGGCCTGGGTACGGGTGTGGCAAGCATTACCCCGGTAGCTACCGTTGAAGAGTGTGAAGCTCTTGGTGCTCAAGGTTATGTAATGGCCGGAGAGCGAAACGGGCAAAAGCTGCCCCAGTTTCAGCTGGGCAATTCACCATTCGATTATATGGAAAAGGGGCTAAAGGGAAAGAAGGTTGCGACCACCACTACCAATGGCACTCGCGCACTGGACTTATCTAAAGAAGCTCCCGAAGTAATTATTGGCGCATTTTTAAACCTTAAGGCAGTAGTTAACCATCTCTCCAAAACCAAACGAGACATATTGCTTTTCTGTGCCGGATGGAAGGGGAAGTATAACCTGGAAGACAGCCTTTTTGCCGGAGCTGTTTTAGATGGACTTAAGAAGCAAGCCGAGTTCGATTCTGACGCGGCCACGGCTGCTTTTTACCTTTTTCAATCAATGGGCAAAGACCCCTACTATTTCATTAGCCGAAGCAACCATGCCAAACGCCTTACAAAATTCGGTATCATGAAAGACATAGAATACTGCTCGCGCTGCAACGAGTTTGATGTTGTGCCGAAACTCAAGAATGGGGAGTTGGTTGTTTAATTCGTTGCAGAAGGGTAGAGTATTCCATTCATAAAATTAGCCTATTGATTCCCACTCTATCTATACTATCATAGCTAGTTAAGATTACTGCATAGCAGTGTAATCGTAATAAAGTATAGGATTACTTGGTTAGATCACATAAAAACATTAGACAACTCCAGCTACAAGCTGTGTCTTCAAAGTACCTTATAAGAGCCATTTATGAAGACACAAACGGTGACAAAATATCAAAACAGGGACCAATCGGTAACTCTAATAAAATAGTAAGCCATATTAAGATAAACTGTGCTCAAAACAACCGGATTGCCAAATCAAGGATCCTTACTAGCGATAAATGATGCCTCACAAATGACGAATCGGACCAATCCCTGATTCCCCGTTAACTGATAACTCTTAACCAACCTACCCGGCCTGCGGCTTCAAATCTACCTGAACCTCTGCATTTTTAAGCACCTTCTTCAGGCGTTGGCTTTTTTCCCTGAGGCCATATACCCACCGGTTCATGGACTGGAATATTTTAGGTAAATCTGTGCGGAAAACATCGCAAAAAAGCACCACACGGGTTTCATCTGTTTTATTCCACACCGCATGTTTAAAAGTGTCGTCAAAGAGCACATCTTCACCTTCCTTCCAGTCGTAGCGCTGGCCACCATTCACTATATAACACTCCCCTTCTTTGGGAATAATTAGTCCGAGGTGATAGCGGTACACTCCTTTATAAAAACCATTATGTGGGGGAATATGCTTTTGAGGCCCTAAGATTGAAAACATGGCCGTGGTAATGCCCGGAATCTGCTTGAGCAACTCCGTTGTTTTAGGGGCTTTGGCACAGTTAGACTCCTGCCAGTTATCGTAAGCCTTAAACATAAAAACTCTCCAGGGCGATTTGTCCCCATCGTTGATAAAACGCTGAATTTTGTCTACCTCATGAAATTTCGGAATGTTCTGCTCATTCCTTAGTATTTCCAATAGTTCGGCCTGAATTACCTTCCAGTTGTCTTTAAGCAGTTGGTGGTCTTTAAAATGCTTTTCCAAATCTACCATAGGGGGATTTCTATAGAAAAGCCTAAGTACCAATGAAAAGGTAATGGCTATAAGGCTAGGCTCCACAAAGTAGAGAATCACATTCAGAACAATGAACGCGGCAATTACAACTCCTATAATTTCAAGAACTAACATGACCAGTGTTATTCATTTGTTTGATTGATGCGTGTCTAACGATTACTAACCAATGCAAAGTTTCCTGAAGCAGAAAAATTATTGCATCGTCACTTTAAATGTTGAGTTGGTAACCACCGTCATAGGTATTACCATACCCTGAGCTTCTACATCACCGGTTACACTTTGTTTAATAGTCACCGTTTCGGGCAATCCATTGCTCGTGCTAATCACATATTTATTTTCCTGTGTACCCGAGAGTTTGGTTTTCATTACCATACCCATTTGTTCAATGTTTCCATCGAGGTTCACCTTGGCATTTGCCAAAATGGTATTAGCATTTTCATAGCTATAGGTTGTAGCTGTTTCGATTGGGGCATTGTTCACTACCAGTTTGTTTGTCTTTTGCCATGTCTGGCTGTTGCCTTCAGGGTATATATTGAACTGCTGATTGAGTGAACTCAAGATGGTTTCTTTATCGTACACAGAAATAATCTGCCCTACTTCGCTACCGTATATCGTGCCTTGCAAATCTGACTTCAATCCGTTGACAAGCTCTTCCAGACCATAAACAGCTGTTACCTTGCCCTGAGCCGTCATAGTAAATTCATAAGATTTATCCACCATTAACCTAAACGGCAAATTCTGTTCGCCCTCGTTTTCAGAAGACATTTCCATTTGCATCATATCGGCATTGATGGCAAATGAACGCTTAAGTGCAGTGGTTTTGATGCGATACTCACCATTTTCCACGGCCAGTACTTCAAAAAAGTCTTTGGTTTGCTGAACCTGCTCCATCTCAGTAGACTGTCCCATAACCTGTTGGGTAATGTCTTGATTGAGGCTCATTTCAATACTGAACTTATCGCCTTTCTTTAAAGTGTATTTAGAAATGTTTTGAGCAGGTAATTGAGTGAATATGCAGGCAAGCAATGCCCAGGTAAGTATCGTTTTCATGATTTAGAGTTTGCGCGAATATAACGGATAATAGTTAGGATTTTAGTTTTTCATTATTCTTGTGCCGGTCTTTGTCGCGCGCGGTCTTTTTGGCCATTCTGCGCTCCCATGCCGCCTGCAGATCGGTTCCCGTTTGATTAGCCAGACAAACCACCACAAAAAGCACATCGGCTAGTTCTTCGCCCAAATCTTTGGCTTTGTCTGACTCTTTTTCTGACTGTTCCCCATATCTTCTGGCAATAATTCGGGCTACCTCACCTACTTCTTCACTGAGCTGAGCCATGTTGGTCAATTCATTGAAGTACCTTACTCCCACTGTTTTTATCCAGTGATCTACTTCTTCCTGCAGGGCAGAAATTCCCTTTATTTCTGTACTCATTATTTTTTGTCTTTTGTGTCTATGATAATGGTTACCGGACCATCGTTAATCAAAGATACTTTCATATCGGCTCCAAACTCACCCGAAGCCACTTCTTTTCCTAAGTCAATTGCCAATTGTGTCTTAAAGGCTTCATAAAGCGGAATAGCGATGTCGGGTTTTGCTGCTTTAATGTATGAAGGCCTGTTGCCTTTTTTGGTGCTGGCATGTAGTGTAAACTGACTTATTACCAAAGCTTCTCCTCCACTGTCAATCAGGCTCTTGTTCATCACCCCATTTTCATCATCGAAAATGCGCATATTGGCAATTTTTCGACTTAGCCATTCTACATCTTCCTGACTGTCGGCCTCCTCAATACCCAACAGAATCATCACCCCTTGACCAATGGCCGATTTTAATTTTCCACCTATGGCTACTGACGATTCCGAAACTCGTTGTACTACTGCTATCATGTTTCAAAAAAAGGATTTAGCCTTCTAAAATCGAAAGCAGAGGATAAATAATTCAAAAAGACAAAGCCATCATTCCGGAATTTTTCTCTCAACTTTTTTGAGAGAAAAAATATAGGGTTAATTACTTAAGTCGCAAGAAGTATATTTCT
>NZ_DDDQ01000033.1:13183-21423 GCF_002336325.1 Roseivirga sp. UBA1976
GCTTGTGGCTAGTATACTGGATCTAATAAATGCGATCTAAATAAGTAACCCTAAAAAATATCCGGAATCTCACGCTAAACTTGAGGTGCCTGGCTTTGCAGGCATGCAGGCCGGGTATAAGAGTCTATTGGAAAATATATGGACTATTTTTCCGGCCGGACGTGATTGTTTTGGTATTTTCACCCTATGCGCATTAAAGGCTATTGGCTTTTCATTTTTCTGGCTCTTACTACCGGAGCATTTTTCTTTTACCAGCAGGCGCAGCCACCGTTGAGTTATGACTTCGCTCCGCAGTTCGATGGAAATGATTACCGCAACATATACGATTATTTTGAAGGCTACAGAGAAGACTATAATGTACCCCACCCATTTCATCAACGCCTGTTGGTGCCGTTTCTAGCTTCGCTTTGGAGCTATGATATTCTACCCGGATTTCAATGGCTCAATCTGATCTTTAGCTTATTGGCAGTGGTGGTTATGTTTCATTTATGGCGAAGCTTAGGCTTTGAGCTAAGATGGTTTTGGGCGGGCTTTTTATGGCTGATTTTTCATTGGACGGGTATGATACGGCTCAATGCCTTCGACCCCATAACAGTCGATTTACCTACTTATGCCTTTCAGGCTTTATTCCTTTGGCTTGTCTTAAAGCGAAAATTCATTCACCTTTTGTGGCTGGCTCCGCTGGCCACTTTGCAAAAAGAATCGTTCTTGGCCTTGCCTGCTTTACTTCTAGTTTATGGAGCCTGGCACAACAGAAAAACGGATGAGGGTTACTACGACTTACCATTTATTGCCGCTTCTCTTCTTTTGGCCATTGCAACTCAATCTATAGTCAATTTTAACTTTCCTCCGCAAGAGGCAGGTAGAGGCGCATTCATCACCCTGGCCTATCATGCGCGAGAGGCTGTTTTAAATCCTTTTGAGCTGCTTAGGTGGCTGGCTGCCATTTCCATGGCCTTTGGCCCGGCCATATGGCTGGCCATTAACCGTTATAGAAAAACCTATCTATACGACAACACCCGAAACCTACTGCTCATGTACAGTGCCCTGTACCTGGCCTTTGGTCTGCTGGCCGGTGGAGACATGACACGAATTGTTTTTCTGGGCTTTCCCTTTTTGGCCACCTGGGTGATGTTCGAGTTACAAGAAACCAACAAAGCGAAGCTTCTTTTGTTAGCCTTGTTTTCTTTTCCACTCACTTTTATCTGGCAGCATATTCCGGACCCTGCCTGGCAATGGGAAGCTTGGGAGAGCTGGTACCCTGAGTTTGCAAACAAAGAACGGGTATTACTGTTTCTCGGGTTTATTCTTGCCGCATTTCTACTGCTACAAACCAAAAAAACGACTTAAACGCCTTGTTAATATAAACCACTACCTACCAACCAATTGCAACAACCCACCAATCTCACTATATTATTGAATAGTGATAAAAGCAAGTTGGCCGACTCTTTGGCGGCATTGCCTTTTGTGCTTAACTCAAAGGAAAGAACTTTGTGAGCAACCCAAATTTATGCCCATGCTGGTGAATAAATTTAAACCGAAAGTCAATGAAGTGATGTTCATAAACACTCATTGTCTATTGCATATACTTGAGGGTAGTGGAGGGTTGCAGGTAGATTTCAAAAACTACTTCGATTGGGACGATAAAATCATCTTCCTGGAAAAAGGCCAGTACATAAAGTTTTTAGGCGATGATTTTACTGTAAGACGCATAGACTTCCCAGATGAAGCTCTATTTAAAGACAAGCAGGTTCGAGTGCTTTTTAAGCATATGGTGAGCTTGGGGTATATCAATTTTGAGGATTGCCTGGAGTGCCAGAAATACCTGAACGAGTCTGTTTTTGGGGCGCCCAAAGATATTATAGATGTATCGGCAAGGCAGTGGTTTTGGCAAAATCCCTTTAACGCCAAGCCCGAAGAGTACCATCTGATTTTCGACATTAAAGAATTTATTGACGAGAAGTATAGGGAGCAACTTCAGAATGCCGACTTCAAACTATTGTTTGAATCGTCCGGACTCAACCCTCATAGACTGGTCAATGAAAAGGTTGGTGTAACCATAAAAGGCCTATTAAAAAATAAGCGCCTCACTGAAAGCAAAAAAGACCTGGTCTTCAGTAATAAGAGCATTAAAGAAATTGCCTACGACCATGGTTTTTCAGACCCTGCCTATTTTAACCGGTTCTTTAAGCAACAAACTCAAAAAACTCCATCGGATTTCGTTAGAGACACCGGCATAGACCGCACGGATGATTTTGCCACTCATCTCTTTGAACTACTGCATGAGTTTCATACCACTCAAAGGGAGGTAGGCTTTTATGCCGATAAACTGCATTTATCGGTAAAAGCTCTTTCCACTAAAGTTCGTCAACAACTCAATGTGAGTATTGGGCAGCTCATACGGCAACAAATTATTCTCTCGGCCAAGCGAATGCTTCTGCAACACCAATCTATTCAGGAAGTAGCCTTTTCGCTGGGTTTCGAAGAGCCCGGTCACTTTAGTAATTTCTTTAAACACTACACCGGCCTGAGTCCCACCGAATACCTGCAAAGTAAAAAGTCCAATCAATAGGCCATTTTTTGTAAGCATTGGCCCAACTCGATAGGCCAAATTTGTCATGTGATTCATCAAAAAACAATTCACATGAACATAAAAGAACAAGTACAAAAAATGGATGCAATGGTATCGCAAGGCGATATCGTGAATGCCGTGAAGCAGTTCTTCTCGGCCAACGCCAACACTTCTGATTATGGTGGAGTAAAGACCGCCTCTCGCGATCAGATGGTAGAAAAGATGGAAGGCTTTACCGGAGCCATTGCCCAGGTAAACGGCATTACCCATCACAGAACATTGGTAGATGGCAACGCTTCGGCCTCGGAGTTTACCTTCGACTTCGACATGAAAGACAACTCGCGCATTCTATGGCACGAGATTATTAGAAGAGTGTGGAACGATAGCGGAGAAGTAGTTGAAGAGACCTATTTCGATGCTAAAATAGCCTAGCCATGAAATTCAGGTTTATTTCTCCAACCGTTCACGGCATCATAGACTACTCGGCCGCAGTGGCACTTATTAGCAGTCCGTTTCTGTTGGGGCTTGGAGAAAGTTCACCCATGGCCAAATGGCTCTCTGTGGTCACCGGAGTGGCTGTGATTATCGTAAGTCTAAACACTACTTATAAGTTTAGCATTCTTCACACCATTCCCTATAACGGTCATTTGCTCATAGACTTAATGGCCGCCACCACTTTTGCTGCTGCTCCCTTTCTATTCCACTTTACGGGAATAGACATGTACTACTACATAGCCAATGCGGTGGTAGTATTTCTGGTAGTCGCTCTTAGCGACAATTGCGAACCTTCATTAACAGATTAAATAATTATACCATGAAAACAATCAGAAAAATAAGCATGTTGGCGCTTGCGCTAACTTTTCTGAGCCAGGTAGCTTTGGCTCAAGACAAACAGGCCTACAACATTGACAACAGCAACATTGCGTTGCAAGGCTACTCGCCCGTTTCTTACTTGGATTTGGGCCTTGCTCAAAGAGGACTTAAAGAATATAAGTCTGAACACGACAAAGTGGTTTACTACTTTACTTCTGCCGAGCAAAAACAAAAATTCGACAGAAATCCTGAGAAGTATTTACCTCAGTATGGAGGCTACTGTGCCTTTGGTGTATATGCAGGCGCAAAGTTCAGGCCCGACCCAAATAAGTTCATTGTAAAAGACGGCAAGTACTTCTTGTTTCTTTATAACCTTGAGCTAGATGCCCAGCAGCTTTGGTTGAAAGAAAACAACCACGCAGGGTTGATGAAGAAGGCCGATGACAATTGGGCCAAACTAAAGAAAACCTACAATTAATTATTGGGGTTGACTTGTTTCTGGGAAGAGGCTGTCTCAGGAGTTTCCTTCTTAGCCCAACCATTGGCTAAAGGCGAGCTTCCGACACAGCCTCTTTCTTTTTTCCATGCTGCCACTTTCAGGTTAATAAAAATTCGATCTGCCGGAGACCTATTATTTCATAACTTAAGCCTGCCTTAAGCAATTACCTATGAAAAAATACCTTTCCGTTGCCGTGTTATTGGTGTCTACAAGCCTTTGTACGCTAGCACAAAATGCCAAACCTGTCTTCAAAAATGGAGAAGCTCAAATTGTAGAAGCTTTCAGCAATCCGGAAGAATGGATTAGAGAAGACTTGTGGGTAGAAACAGAGTTTGATACGGATGGAGACGGCAAGCCGGATAGAATGCACGTGGCTGTTACCCGCCCGAAACAAACCGAAACAGAAGGATTAAAACTACCGGTAGTTTACGAAACCAGCCCATACTATGCCGGAACTGCCGGATTGGCCAAAGGGCTTTTCTGGAATGTTGAGCATGAATTAGGTGCCACACCACCGCCAAGAACGCATGTAGAGGTGCAGCGGAGAGGTGAAAGACCCATCATATCCAATTCTCAAATCAGAACCTGGGTGCCAAGAGGCTACATTGTTGTGCACTCCTCCTCTCCCGGTACCGGTCTTTCCGATGGTGCCCCCACGGTTGGAGGAGACAACGAATCGCTAGCCCCAAAAGCAGTAATCGAATGGTTATCGGGAAAAGACAATGGTTATAAAACACGCGATGGACAGGAAAAAGTAAAGGCCTACTGGTCGACTGGAAAAGTAGGAATGACAGGAACCTCTTATAATGGCACACTTCCGCTGGCTGCGGCCACCACCGGGGTAGATGCTCTCAAGGCCATTATTCCGATTGCTCCGAATACTTCTTACTATCACTATTACCGCTCGAACGGTTTGGTGAGAAGCCCGGGCGGTTATCTGGGTGAAGACATAGATGTTCTTTACGACTTTATTCACAGTGGTGATGAGGCCAAAAGAGCCTACAACAACAGAACAGTGCGCGACACAGAAATGGCGAATAACCTGGATAGAATTACGGGCGACTACAACGACTTTTGGGCCGGAAGAGACTACCTGAATGACATGAAGCCCATGAAGGCAGCTCTGCTGATGTCACATGGCTTCAACGACTGGAACGTTATGCCGGAACATAGCTACCGCATTGCCATGGAAGCAAAGAAAATGGGGCTTCCGGTGCAAATATACTACCATCAGGCAGGTCATGGAGGGCCTCCACCAATAAGCATGATGAACAGATGGTTCACCAAATACCTTCATGGAATTGATAATGGGGTTGAAAACGACCCTAAGGCGCAAATTGTACGCGAAGGAGATAGCCCACAGGAACCTACACCATATGCCGACTACCCTAACCCGCAGGCCTCGGACGTAACCTTTTACCTGAAAGCCGGTGGTAAGGTTCATGGTTCACTATCTACCTCCAAGGCGCAATCTAAAGGGCAGGAAACCCTAACGGACAATGTTAACTTTTCCGGAGCTCAACTTGCTCAAGCCGATGAGTCTGAACACCGCCTGTTGTATGTAACACCAAAACTAACCGAACCTCTGCATATTTCGGGAGTAGCCCGGGTAACCATTGAGCTGGCCAGTAGTAAGCCTGCTGCAAACCTTTCGGTTTGGCTTGTTTCGCTGCCCTGGAATACTGCTGACGATGCCAGAATTTATGATAACATCATCACCAGGGGTTGGGCGGATCCGCAGAACTATAAATCACTTACCCGGAGCGAACCACTTGAGCCTGGCAAATTCTACACAGTCTCTTTCGATCTGCAACCGGATGACCAGATTATTCCTGCCGGCCAACAAATTGGCTTGATGATCTTCTCCAGTGACCAGGAATTTACCCTTCACCCACAGCCCGGCACTCAGCTCACTATTGACTTAAATGGTACCAGCCTGACTTTGCCAATAGTTGGTGGAAAGAAGGCTGTAAATAGCGTAATGAAGTAAGTAAAATTGAGTTATGGGTGTTCTAATCCCCTTTTTCGAAAAAGGGGGAATGGTTCTTCCAGTTTCAAGGGCAATGCATCTAAGGCCAACTTTTTATCAGCTTTTTTATATTGAAAATGCAGTTCTCAGATACCCTCGTTTACAACGTGAATGAGAAAGCCGCTAACAGGAAAATAGTGGGTAAAGTAATGAAGTTGCGAAGGAGTTTATAGAGAAGGGCTATAGTTCCATTCACTATTAAAAACAGAAGAGTCCAAATCAACAAGAAAGACCAGTTTCGTGTAACGAAATAGGTATCGTGAAGCTGTACATCACGGGATTGATTCAAGTCCATAGGGTTTATAGCCGTGAGAAAGTAAATAACAATGGCCAGAACAGCGCTCGATAACAACCAAAGCTTCCAAATTCTAATATTCTTCATCAAATCAACCCATTCTCAAATCATCAAATTGATCACATCTTCCGCATAATTTCAGACTCGTAGAAGTAGCAGCCTTTGTCTTCCTGACGAGCTACTTTCATCATAGCATCTACAATTTTGTCTGCATGAATAGGCCGGTATTTTTTCCACGGGCCAATAAAAGGAATAAACTTGGTAATGAACTGAGCAAACTTTTCACCCGGCCTTCTTTCTTCCCTGACCCCTCTAATCAGCGAAGGTTTGAAGATGTATATGGTTCGGTAGTTCAGGAAGGAGACTTTATCTTCCAGCTCACCCTTCACCCGATTATAGAAAAAGCGGCTGTTCTTGTTTGACCCCATTGCTGAGACGAGAAAGAATCTATCGGCTCCGGCATTTAATGCCGCCTTGGCCAATTCATAGCCATATGTAAAGTCAACTTTATAGAAAGCTTCTTTGGAACCGGCTTTTTTCATGGTCGTGCCCAGGCAACAAAAAACATCATCCCCCTTGGGGAAATCCGTCATTTCAGAAAGCTTGTCGAAATCTACAGTCAGCTCCTTGAGCTTCTCGTGCCGGATACCTAATGGCTTGCGGACCAAAGCAATGACCTGACCATAGTTTTTGCTTTGTAAAAGGTTTTGAGTTAACGACCTTCCAATCAGCCCGCTTGCACCGGCAATGATTGCAGTTTTTGAATCCATACATCTAAAATAGCCAAAAATTCATTCTGAAAGGTGACCCCTTTGTCTTTGGCATACCACAGGTGCATGTATTCCGTAAACTCCTTACCCGATTTAGCCTGGGTTTGTTTGTTCTCTAAAAATTCGCGTTGTATCAGATCAGGCCTGGGGCCCCAGTGCCCCAGCACTTCCCCATCGGCAGAAAGCCCGATTATTATGGGAATAGAACGCGCCCCGTTGGTCAGGAAATTATTCATAACCTCGGGGTTCTCGTCTCTTAAAATCAGCCGTAAATTAATTTGTGGGTTTAGTTGGGCCATTTTATGCACAAACGGCAACAGTTGTCCGGCATCGCCACACCACCCTTCAGTAATCACCAACCAGGTCATGGGCACATCTATACGGTTAACCATGGCTTCCAGAGCCGGTAGGAGTTTACCAATCTTCTCCCACTTTTGCATACGCTTTTGGCTTAGAATGGCATAACTTATCATTGACTCAGACTGGTTGGCTCCTGTTGTTTTTCCCTCGAGCAGCAACTGGTCTATTAACTTGCGGTAGGCAGCATAACTATAGGCTGAGTCGATCAGGTCGGCAGATAATTTCATTGGATTCAAACAAATGTTCGATGTTGCAACACCGAGACTAACGAGATAAGTTCAACTTTTCCCATTCTTTATACTTGTCCAAATCATCTTTAAAAGATTTGCCTAACCATACCAATATGGTAGCATCGTCTATAAGGCCAACAATGGGGATAAAATCGGGCAGGGCATCGAGAGGAGCCACAAAATAAAGCAATCCGGCCACTATCATTACAAGAGTTTGCCAGGGTATATGAGGGTAATGCCCATTCACCGAGTTGGAAAGCATTCGTACAATCAGGTGAACGTAGGCCACTACTTTGCCTTTCAGGGTTTCATCATCTTCCAGTGCATCCAGTTTCTTCTGAACCCTCAAAAGCGTTTTTTTCAGAGCCTCAGAATTGCCCACAATTTCAACTGCCTTTTGTTTAAATCGGTCAAAAACCTTTTTTTCTTTTTCGTTGGGTTCCGTTCTGCTCATAGTCTACATCAATTGTCTTGCTTCAGCTTTTATAAACGAAAGACTCTCTGCCACCGGGTCTCGGTTCTCTTTTATCATAAGATCAAAAATAGCTTCCGCCAAATCAATGGCATTGTTTTTTTCGGTCATGGTTTCACCCGCCTTTTGTATGGCAGCAACAATATCATTGATGGAGCCCTTTACCTTTTTCCAGGCATCATCGCTCACATATACTTGTT
>NZ_DDDQ01000105.1:0-78199 GCF_002336325.1 Roseivirga sp. UBA1976
AAGAGCCAGCTTTTTTAAATCGGAACTGGCCAAATTTCTGGAACTTACTTCTAAAGAAAAACTGGACCCTCTGGCGATAAAAGGATCATATGCCGGGGCCATGGGCTTCTCTCAGTTTATGCCCAGCAGCTACCTGGCCTATGCCAAAAGCTTTGAAGACGATGGCAGTGCTGACCTGATTTCTGACCCTGCCGATGCCATTGCCAGTGTGGCCAACTACCTGAAGGTACACCGATGGCAGCAAGGTGAACCCGTGGCCACCAAAGCCACTTTTACCCGCAAGGTGACTAACCTGAACAAACAAGTGATCAAACCCAAAAACAAACTTTCTGACTATACGGCTCTGGGAATTAAACCTGCAGCAAACCAAATACCCGGCAGCACTCCGGCCACTTTAGTTATTCTGGACAACGAAAGTGACAAAGAGCACTGGTATGGTTTCTATAACTTCTATGTGATTACCCGGTACAATAGAAGCCCCATGTATGCCATGGCTGTTTACCAACTGGCCGAAGCCATGAAAAGCAAGAAAGACTGGTAGCAATTAGTTGAACCCATATTCCGGAGGCGTTATTCCATTGAGTCTCAGATAGAGTACTGCTTTGGCTCTATGGTTGGTAATATGGTCTCTCATAAACAAAAATGATTGCCATTTGGTAAGCGGAAAAGCTCCGTGTGATTTCCCCTGGGTGAGCAGTTCACTATCTGTCATGCCATTAAGCGTGGTTATTACTTCATCGAAAGCGGCCGTCAAGGCATCTATTATTTGCTGTTTACTCATAGTAGCGGCATTTTGCTCTACCCCTGAGTAGCTTTTCATAAGAATAAACCGGGTATTCATAGAAAGCAGGCTATTGGCCATATGTGTCATTTGTTGACCAAACGACTTAACTCCTGTTGTTGGTGTATAGCTATACTTATCTTCCGGCATAGCTTTGGCCACGGCCAGAGTTCTGGCTTTGGCTAACTCCCACACCTTGGTTTGTTGTTGAGAAAAATTAAACTGCTGAGCCTGAACTCCGGCAGACATGAGCAGCATAATAGAAGTGATAATTATGGTTCGTTTCATTTCTTTTCTTACAAAGAAAGAACCTGAACCTTAAGTTATAGCGGTAATTCTTGCTTTAAAAAAGTAGAGCTCTGCTGTTGCAGAGCTCTGTGGACAGAAAACACTTCTTATGCTAATATATCTCAAACCAAAAACTAATCAGGCATTTGTAAGTGTTTCGTTTTTTGAATTAGATGTTCAACCTCAACCTTTGTAATCACTTCTTTGCCCTCTTCCCGTAATTCTTCCAGTAACAATTCTGCCACAAGTTCTTCCTTTAGTTCTTTAAGACTTTGTTTGCAGAGTGTATCTAAATAGGCATTCAGTTGCGGACAGCAGTTTTTTTCGACATGAAAAACCACACCGCTAATGGTGATCTTATCTTGGCCATTCATGGTTGTCGGGTAAAAAGTTGGTTGATAAAACATCTAGCAGGTTCTTTGTGGTTAGACTCGGAAGCAATAGTTTGGTTACTTCTTTGCCTAGTATTTATACTCTATAGATGCCTGCAAAGCCAAAAATGTTGCATAACATCCTCAATTTTAACAGTTGTTAAGTCAATTTAACATTTACCGCTGCGCCCTGAAGTAAATATTCGAGGTAACCGTCTCCAATCGAATTCGTTTTCCGCCACTTCCCAACTTCCCGTTGATCTTGTGAGAACTAATTAGCGGAAGCCCCTTATCTACCCTGGTCTGAAACTCTCTGTTGGAGTAAATTCCTCCATTCACCGTCTTAATCTCCACCTCTGCTCCTTCTTTTTCAGGCCATGTAAGGTTTATGGTTCCTGTGATGGTTTTTGCCATTAACTGCCCATAAACACCACTTATTTCCAGATCTCCAATAATGGACTCTACCGATATATCGGCATTGGCCGGAATACTTACTTCTACCTGTGCATCTATACACACGCGGGTAGCATTGTCTTTATTGTCCCAGGTAAGAGCATTCTCATCGTCACAATTGTAGTAACCCCTGGCCTTAATTTGTTTATCATCGAACGAAACATTGAGCTTTACATTCCCACCTGACTCTTGCAAGGACACACTCATCAGGTCATTTAGCTGCCCATCGTTTATCGAATAAAGCACCCGAATTCCAATCTCTTTTTTATCCCAGTTCACCACTTTAATGCGATCTACCAGACTGGCATCTACCATGAGGTGCCTTCCATTATAGTCCACCTGTTTTTCAAAAGTCTCGGTTTGAGCTATTCCCTGAACAGCCACTACCCAGAAGATAATTGCGAGCAGTTTTTTCATGGCTAATTATTTCTAAGGTAAATGTGACCGTACTTCGACTTTATCCTGACCGATTCTGCTCCTTTGCTGGCTGAATAGCTGGCTACCATTTGCTCACCTATTCGCTCACCACCGGTTACCTGAATGGGTGAGGTAAGATTAGAAAATATTTGTCCCCAGGAGGTAGACACCTCAAGCTCCTTGAGATTGGGCTCTGCGACCTTCACGTCAGCACCACCATAAGTCGCCACTATCTCTAGCATTTTGGGCATTTCTACCACTTCTACCAGGCCATACCGGGCTTCAACCTCAACCTCTCCTTCTTTGGGAACGAATACTTCAAGCTCTATATCAATACGAGTTCCATTGTGGTAACTCCCTTTTCCATTACCAAATACCAGGGTTTTACCGCCCCGTTTTATACTTACATTCTTCGATTCTTCGATATCCTCATCGATAAAGATGTACTGACTCTTGTACTTGTCCAGATTCTCCAGCTGAGACTCAATAAGAAGTACTCCTGATTTTCTGGAATCGAGGAGCTTGAAATCGTCTCTTACTTCTTCTCCATTAATAAAAACCCTGGCCTTAATGAGCACCTCCTGCTTATTCCATGTTCTCAGTTGAATAAGCTGAGGATAATCGAATTGGAGTGCCAACTTTTCTTGGGGGCCGAGTGCGTAGGTTTTCTCCAAAGTACTTTGACCAAAAAGCCCTCCGGAGATGCACAAAAGAGCAAGTGTTATTGCAATTGTTTTCATGATAGTTTGAGTTTTTGATGAAAAAACTGCCTGCCGCTGAGATACCAATTATCTTTTGCGACAGGCAGTTACTGCATTTATTTCTTTCTCAGGTATACGTTGCCATAAGAAGCCTTTAACTCCAGCTCTACTCCTCCACCATTGAGTGTTCCTTCAATTGCCGAGCTGATTTTGCGTATTTCTTCCGTTTTAGGAAATTCAATGTTCAGATCGGAGTAAGCCTCTCCATAGGGAGTTTTTACCAGCAGATTGGCCTTGGTATTGGTAGGTAGAGTAACATCTACGGTTGAATACACAGAAACCAGTGAAGTGGGGCCTTTTTGGCTAAGCGAAGCAAAATCGGCTTCAATTTTACCGTAAATGGTATTTACCAAAGCAGGACCGGTTATGTTTTTCAGGTATACAGAGTTGTATCTTCCGGAAATTTCAAGTTCGGTAGAAAGTCCGCTAACCTCAATTTTACCACCCTCATGCTGGCCTGTATGTTCTATCTGCACCTTCATGCCTTTGGGCACTTTAATTACGTATTTCCCTTGCGATCTTCTGGCGGCTTGGAATACAGTAACTTCATTTCCTGAAGTGGTCACATTGAGCCCTATGCCTGTATTGTCTTCTCCCCTGGCACTCAATGGCTTTAAGCCTTGCGCTCTTTCCGGATGGTCTCCATGATTTTCGCTTGTCATAAGCACCTGATTGCCATCGTGAGCCTCTACAGCAACACGGTTCAATTCTTTGAGGATAAGGGTCTTACCTGAAGGATTGGATACATCTAACTTAAATTCCTGGGCGTTGAGTCCCGTAAGTGTTGCAGCAGTAAACAATACTGCCATTACCATTCTGTTTAACTTATTCATTTTCATCGTTTTATTGTTTTCAGATATTTGAGTTTGTTCTTTGGACTGTCTTGTTGACTATTTTGAATTACATGTCTTTGAGTTTGAAAATACCTATGTAGGCTTCGTCTCTTACTTCTTTGAGCACCTGATCCTGTTCGGTTAGTTTTTCGAGCGATTCTATGGCCGATTTCTCCTGCAAGGCCACCAAAGCCTCAATAATGGCTATTTGTGCGGCAGGCTCATTCTCTTCTAACAAGGCTCCAGTGAGTGCCTGAACGGATCCGGGTTGTTTTCCCATTTTGGCCAGAGCCTCTACAGCCTTAATGCGCACATGCATGTTTGGGTCGTTTTTCATCACCGCAAAGAGTGTGATGAGCATTTCCTCATCGGGACGTTCAGCATGCTTTATTTGACTAACCGCCTGCAGCCTGCCACTGGCCGAATTGCTTGATAACTGTTGCTTGAGCAGTGCCAGCTCTTCTTTGATCTCAGACACCTCGGTATTTTGAGAAAAGTGCTCTCCTACCCAAAAGCCTACCAGTACAAGTGCTATTGCAGCAGCCACTCTCAAACCCCAGGTTTGCCAGTTGGTTTTTAACTCTACCACTTTAGGCTCTTTTGCCTCACTTGCCTCCTCAATTTTGGCAAACAGATCATCATCATTCAGCTCGGTTCTCACCTTCCTTAACTCGGCAGCCATCAGTATTTGCTGTCGGTAAGATTCCAGTTCAGCGGGAAGATCTTCTCTTTGAAAGAAAACCTGGAGTTGCTTTTCTTCTTCCAGAGAAGTCTCTCCACTGAAATATTTTTCTATTAATTGCTCTATTTCTTTATTGGCGTTCATATTCTGTCTCTTTTAAATAGGCCTCTCTTGCTGCCTTGCGGGCTCTTGAAAGCCCCACTCTTATGTTGTTTATCTGTAGACCGGTTTGCATAGATATTTCTTCGTAGCTATAGCCTTCAACATCGCGCAGCATCACCAGCAGCCTTTGCTGGTCAGGGAGCGTATCGAAGGCTTTGAGCATTAGCTTCATGCTTTCTCCCAACTCCAAACTCCTGTATGGATTGGATAAGCCCGATTCAACTTCCAGTGTCTGCACGTCTTCATGATGCTTGTGCTTTTTAGACTTTAGTTTATCAATGCATCGGTTTTTGCACACCGTCACGGCTAGAGCTTCTACACTACGATACTCTCCTAGTTGTGCTCTTTTATCCCAAAGCCTTACCATTACATCCTGAAGCGTATCTTCGGCCTCTTCGACCGACTTTAGCATTGCTAGTGCTATTCTGTAAAGCCGATCTTTAAGCGGTAAAACTTTGGTTTTAAATTCCTGCAACTCCATTCAATTGTATAGACGAGCCTTGTCTAAAGGCATTACACTGTTTTGAAAAATGCTTGAAAAAATGAGTCAATGATCATTGTATCTCATTGATTTTCAAAAGATAAGGTTTATCAAATAATTGACATTATTTTCGCTATGCATTCCATATGTTTTTTATTCTATCAAAGATACTGTCTCTGTTTGTAGGTCCGTTGACCTGGGTTATCGGCTTGCTCATACTTTCTGTTTTCTTAAAAAATTCCCGATGGAAGAAGCGCTGTTTTTGGCTTTCTGTTGGGCTATTGGCCTTTTTTTCTAATCAATATATTGCCAACCGGGTTATGCTTTGGTGGGAACCTGAGCCGGTACCCATGAAGGAAATGGCTTACTACGATGTGGCTGTGGTGTTTTCAGGAGTTACCAAAGGCAGTAAAACTCCAAGAGACCGAATCTACTTCAATATGGGTGCTGACCGGATCACCCATACCCTCCAGCTTTACAACGAGGGAAAAATTGGGAGAATTCTGGTAAGTGGGGGGCTGGGCTTCGAACAAGTAGACAATAGCAGAGCGGCCGATAGGTTGAAATCTTTTCTAACTATGGCTGGTGTACCCGATTCAGTTATTGTGGTTGAACCACATGCCATTAACACCCACGAAAACGCGGTGAAATCGGCCGAATTATTAAACAGCCATTTTCCGGGTCAGAACTACCTACTCATCACATCTGCTTTTCACATGAAAAGAGCATCGCTCTGCCTGAAAAGGCAGGGTGTCGATTTCGATACTTTTCCGGCCGGGTATTTAACAGACCGAAGCACTCTTAACTTTGATGACCTTGTAATACCTCGCGCTTCAGCCATTGGCAAATGGGAAACACTTTTCAAAGAATGGGTTGGATTGGGTATGTACCGGGTAATGGGCTATATCTAAGGCAGCACAATGGTTTTCTGGTTTACAAACTCGCGGATACCCAGATGAGACAGCTCTCTACCATATCCTGATTTCTTTATTCCTCCAAAAGGCAGCCGGGGATCTGAAGCTACCATTTGGTTCACAAACATGGCTCCGGTTTGTACCTTGCGAGCTACTTCAAGACCTATTTTAGGGTCTGCTGTCCAAACAGAGCCTCCCAAACCAAAACGGGAGTTATTGGCAATTGCCACTGCATGGTCAGTATCTTTGGCTTTGATTACGGAAGCCACCGGACCAAACATTTCCTCCTCGAATGCAGGCATACCTTCCTTTACCCCGGTAAGTATAGTTGGTTCGAAGAAAGCTCCTTGATTACCCGCCATTTTCCCTCCCAATTCTATATGGGCACCGGCCTTGACCGACTCACTCACTTGTCTTTGCAGCTCTTCGGCCAGCGATAGAGAGGCCATTGGCCCACAATTGGTTGATTTTTGAAGCGGATCGGCAGGAATATAGGTTTTCATAAAGGCGGTAAACTTATGAATAAACTCCTCATAGACACGTTCCACCACAATGAAGCGCTTGGCTGCTATACAGCTCTGGCCGCAATTAATCATTCTTGCCTTGGCTGCTATACGACAGGTTTTATCAATATCGGCATCGGCCAATACGATGAAAGGATCACTTCCACCTAGCTCAAGCAAGGAACTTTTTATGTTTCGTCCGGCCGCCTCCGCAACTTTAGCACCGGCCAGTTCACTTCCTGTTAGTGTAACAGCCACAATTCTTCCGTCATCAATAAGCGCCTCTACTCTGGAAGATTCGATCAAAAGATTTTGAAATACCCCAACGGGAAAGCCTGCTTCTATAAAGAGTTGCTCAATAGCCAGGGCGCACTGCGGAACATTGGATGCATGTTTAAGAATGCCCGTATTTCCGGCCATAAGAGTTGGCGCAGCATAGCGAAACACCTGCCAGAAAGGAAAATTCCAGGGCATAACTGCCAACACGCAGCCTATGGGTTCATAACTAATAAAGGCTTTGCCTGAATCTGTTGTGAGAGGCTCATCTCTTAAGAATCGCTCCGCATTTTCTGCATAATACTCACACACCCAGGCGCATTTTTCTATCTCCGCTATTCCTTCGTTAATGGTTTTACCCATCTCTAAAGTCATTAAACGCGCCAGGTCTTCTTTTTGGGATCTGAGTTGAGAGGCTAGCTGAATAAACAGCTTACCACGGTAAGCAAACGATTCTGCCGACCATGATTTAAAGGCCTGCTCGGTTCTTTCTAAAGCTGATTCCACATAGGCCGATGAATGCGGTTCAAACTCGGCTTCGATCTGGTTGTTGGTGGGATTAACAGATTGTATTGCCATACTCTAATTAAGTCAAACTAAAGCTTAATTGTTACGGCTTAACCGGGAATTTACTAGAACACAATCACATCTACATCTTCTAACACTTTAATGAGGTCGGGTACTTCCTTCATTCGCAAGAAATAGAAGATATTCTTACCTTCTCGCTTGCTGCCGAGAATTCCCTTCATTTTCATGTTAGCCAGATGGTGGGAGGTTAGTGATTGTTCCAGTCCAAGGTAAGCGGTAATGTCGTTAACCGACATTTTCTCATGCTCATTGAGCAGGTCGATGATGCCAATTCGCATCGGGTGAGCAATTGTTTTGAGCACAAAAGCAATTTTCTCGACCCTGTCTACGTCCAGTTGCTCTTCCATTTGGATAGGTTTGCTTCAAATATATGAACATACGTTCATATTAAAAAGCGAAAACTGTAATTTTTAACCCCAAGTTGGAGCCATTGCCCACCGAAAAGATATACCGGGTTCAATAAAAAAAGCCAGACGTTGATTCGCCTGGCTTTTCACTAGATATTAACTGATCTATCTATAGATAATTTCTATCTCTACTCTTCTGTTGGCTGCTCTACCGGCACTGGTGCTGTTATCAGCCACAGGGTTAGCAATACCATATCCATCGGCACTAATTCTGCTTGGGCTAATACCCTGTTCTACAAGGTAGTTCTTCACAGCGTTAGCTCTTCTTTTAGACAGCTCAAGGTTTGAAGCTGCATTGCCGGTATTGTCAGTATAGCCACTCAACTTAATATCGAAGTCGTTTTCTTTCATCAGCTGAGCCACTTGATTGAGCGAAGCATAGGAACTAGATCGTAACACATCACTTCCGGAGTTGAACTGAATGCTCTTAACCGCAAGGTCTAATACCTGTTGCACTTCTTCCTGCACTTCAGGACAACCACCATTGCTGGCAAGTCCGGCAGTTTCCGGGCAGCGGTCATCACTATCTTTTACACCATCACCATCTCTGTCGGGGCAACCATTTAGTGTACCAGCCACTGTCGGACATTGATCATCGCTGTCTTTCACACCATCACCATCTCTATCAGGACAGCCATTGAGTGTACCGGCCACGGTTGGACATTGGTCTTCTGAATCCTGAATACCATCTCCATCCGTATCAGGACATCCGTTGAAGCGCGCAATACCGGCCACATTAGGACACGCATCCTCACTATCTTTTATACCGTCACCATCAGCATCAGGACAGCCATTGAGCTTTCCTGCTACCGCAGGACACTGATCGTCTTTGTCCAATACGCCATCGCCATCCGTATCGGGCCATGGGCATCCTTTGTTTTCTGCAGGTCCGGCCTGAGTAGGACAAGCATCTTCTTTATCATAAATGCCATCGCCATCCGAATCTTTTTTGCTGCTTAAGGAGAAGGATACTCCCAGTGAATACTGCATGTAGTTAGGAGCCTGCTGAACACTCTTTTTATAGGCAGCGCCCACTTCTATGCTAGCGCCTTCGGTTAGCTTAAACTCAAGTCCGGCTCCAATCGGCACATGACTCAGCAAGCCATCTTCAAACTCTTCGTATATGCCTTCTATATTGCTGAAAGAAGTGAGTCCATAGCCTATAAAAACAAACGGAGCTACTTTAGACTCTTCTTTGAGGACATACCCATTAGCCAACTTATAAACCAGTCGGGCATCCACATCGAATACATTACCCACGAAAATATTTTCATGGCTCAACTTACCATAAGAGGTTCCCAGCTCTAAATCTAAACTATTGTTGAGGTAGCGATCCACCCCTACTCGAAAACCGGCACTACCCAAGTCTCCAAAATTGAAGAGGCTCTCATAGTAGCGGTAATCAAACTTGTTATTGATGAGGTCAATGTCAATCCACCACTTGTCGTCAGCGGTTTGGGCATGAGCAGTAAATGCAAAAAGAATTGCCGTAAGTGTTAGTAAAAGTTTTTTCATCGATTTAAGGTTTTTGTTGTGTGTTACAGACTCAAAAATACCACCAAACTGTCAGACAATAAACAGTCTTTGAGTAAAAGAGACTACACGATAAATAAAATGGCATTTTTTTTTGAATCCGCATCAAAGCGAGGCCAGAAAAGTTTCTTCATCCTAGAAATGATTCCCAAATTAGGAACATGAAAATTGGCCTTATTTCCGATACTCACGGGTTTCTCGATGATCGCGTTTTTCATCATTTTGAGACATGCGATGAAGTATGGCATGCCGGTGACATTGGTGAGGGCGGGGTGTTAGAGGCCTTGCAAAATTTCAAACCCACTCAAGCGGTTTATGGAAACATAGACGGCCCCGAGATGCAGCGGGAGCTTCCGGAATACATTGCAACCTCTATAGAAGGCTTAAAGATTCTAATGATTCATATCTGTGGAACTCCGGGCAAATATGCCAGAAGGGCGAAAGAACTTATTGCCGAGCACTCTCCTGACCTGCTCATTTGTGGCCATAGCCATATACTTAAAGTAATGCCCGATAAGCAAAACCAACTTTTATACATGAACCCTGGCGCTGCGGGAAGGCACGGTTTTCATCAGGTGCGAACGCTGTTGCGCTTCGACATTGCCCAAGGAAGGGCACAAAACCTGGAAGTTATTGAATTGGGTAAACGAAGTGAAATAAAAAAGCCCTGACTTCAGGGCTTTCATTAGGTTATATTTTTAAAAGATGCTTATTCAGCAGACTCTTCTTTTTTCTCTTCTTTAGCAGGCTTCTCTTCTTTAGCAGCTTTTTCAGCCTTAGGGGCCTCTTCTTTCTTTGCCTTGGCCTTAGTTTCTTTCTTAGGCTCTTCAGCGTTGAAAGACGCCTTCAGCTCCTCTTTATCAACGTTTTTCAACACAGGTTTGCTGGTAAGAAATTTAATTCTGCTCTGTCTTTGAGCCGCTTTTTGCTTATTTCTTCTGCCTTTTCTCTTTAATCTTGTTACTCCCATGACTAAGACCTTATTTCTAAATGAGGGGCAAAGATACTGGTTTAATATTCATTTGCGAATATTTTGACGAAGAAAAACTGTCATTTTTTTCCTATAAGTTAGGAAGAGCTACTCAGTGAGCCATGGTTTTACTAGTTTTGGCAAAAATTTGAATAGATGTCTAAGAAACCATCCCTTCCCAAAGGCACCAGAGATTTCGGTCCGGAACAAATGTTCAAACGAAGCTTTATTATCGAAACCATTAAAAAGGTGTTTGAAAAATACGGTTTTATGCCTCTGGAAACTCCGGCCATGGAAAACCTGAGTGTTTTAACCGGTAAGTATGGGGATGAAGGCGATCAATTGCTCTTTAGAATCCTCAATTCGGGAGACTTTTTGAGTAAGACTCAACCGGCAGATTTCGAAGAAGGCACTAAATCGTTGGTACCTAAAATCTCCGAAAAAGGGCTCAAATATGACCTTACAGTGCCTTTTGCCCGCTATGTGGTAATGAACCGCAACGACATCACCTTTCCGTTCAAGCGTTACCAGATTCAGCCGGTATGGCGAGCCGACAAACCTCAAAAAGGGAGGTATCGAGAATTTTTTCAGTGCGATGCAGACATTGTAGGTACCGACTCGCTGGTTTGCGAGGCCGAGTTGCTGGCCATGGTGCAGGAGGTTTACAAATGCTTTGCTTTCGATGCCTATAGCATCTCTATAAGCAACCGTAAAATACTGGAAGGAATTGCCGAAGTGTGTGGAGCCAAAGAAGAGTTTAGCCGGTTTTGTGTGATTCTCGACAAGCTAGACAAGATAGGCAAGGAAAAGGTGTTTAATGAATTGGCCCTTCTTGGTCTGAATAAGCAATCGCTTCACCGACTCGATCAAATTCTGGCACTTTCCGGCAATAATGTGGAGAAACTGGATGCCCTGCTCTCCCTGCTCAACGAATCTGAAATAGGCCAAAAGGGAATTGCCGAAACCAGAGAAACTCTGGACAACCTAAGTTTACTGGGCTTTCTGACCGACAAAGTACTTGTGGACTTTACCCTGGCCAGAGGACTCTCCTACTATACCGGCATGATCTACGAAGTGAAACCTACCACTATTAAAATGGGAACAATTACGGCCGGTGGACGATACGATAACCTCACAGGAGTTTTTGGACTAGAAGGTATTTCAGGCGTGGGTATTTCTTTTGGAATCGACCGTATTTACGACACCCTCGAAGAACTCAATCTCTTCCCCCAAGCCAAAGCAAGGTACAGCAAGCTTTTGATCGTGTCGTTCGATGATGCTGCACAAAAGCATTCGCTTAATCTGCTATCTAAACTAAGAGCGGCAGGAATTAGCGCAGAACTATACCCTGAACCCGCCAAGCTTAAGAAGCAATTGGGTTATGCGGATAAAAAAGGGATTCCCTATGTCTTATTGGTAGGTTCTGAAGAAATGAAAAACCTGCAATACACGCTTAAGTATATGGAAACCGGTAACCAAGACAGCTTCAGTATAGAAGATGTGATTAAACATCTGCTTGAGGAAACGAACTAGCAAATACGGTTTTGTTTTACCTAATTTGAATAAGTTTCCAATACGCGCTACGTTTATTGGATAGTTCAAATGGATATTCTTCACGTTCATATCCTTTCATTATTGACACGAAGCCGGTGGGGTAAATTTATACTGCTCATGCTGCTTTTTGCACTGCCCTATGGCGCTTATGGCCAGTTCAATAGTAGTAAGGGTTGGATAGAATCTGATTTTGTAGCCGGTTGCGCCCCCCTTTCATTTGTAATTAAACACACCGGCCTTAAACCGGGCACCTTATTTTACACCATAGATGGCGATCCTAACAACCCACAGTTTACCAATGCAGATGGAGCCCTGGACCCCGGAGAAGAGAATACTATTGAGTACCTGGACCCCGGCACATACCATATCATATTGGTCGATCAGGGGGTAATCAGAGAATACGACAGCCTAAAAATCACTGTATATCCTAACGATCCGCCACAGGTTTCTTACAACTCCTGCCAGGGCAACAGCGTGCAACTGGAATTCCGGAAAGATCAGGACATATACGATTTTTATCGAATAGACTTTGGAGACAATAACATAGTAGAACACGATGGCGAAAGCCCCCTAAACTACAGCTATAGCACTCCCGGAGTTTATCGGCTCACCGTGCGTGGTATGCTCAACACAGGCAATGCCTCCAGTTGCCGTGTGGCTATTTTCAACGTATCCTCTTTTGAAAACCTCCCTCCTCCCGTTCTCAACACAGTAGAAGTAGTGGATGAGCAAAGTTTTCGAATTGCCTATGAGGAACTTGAACCTAACCTCAATTATACCCTCGAAATTAACCGGGGCAACGGATTTGAGGTAGTTACTTCTATTAATCCTGACAACAACCCTACCTCATTTGAGTATAGCAACAACGCTCTTTCTTTAAACGATTCTTATGTGGGTATCCGCCTGATGGTAGCCGATGACTGTGGCACTCAAACCATTTATTCGGAGACAGGTTACACCATTGCCTTTAGTTTATATGATGAATCGGTTGACGATAATATAGAAATGACCATTGCCTGGCTTACCAGCACCACAGACTTTAGCGACATACGGCTACACCTGAACGGTTTGGAATGGCAAACTTACTCTGAGGCTGAAAATAGCAACGGACAATCCCTTTCTTTCAACAGCTGTACCGAACTAGGCACCCTGCAAATGGTGTCTGTGTTTAACGGGGTTACGTCTCTGAGCCAAAGCCTTGAACCATTTAATGGTCAGCCCTTCACTTTACCGGCTCCACCGGCTCCTCAAATAAGCGTTCGGGGTGCTGTGGTAGAAGTAGTTCTGCCAGCCACTAATTTTCCCTTGGGGCGATACATTCTGTACAGGAAAGATATTGAAGCAGACTTTGCAGAGATATTTAGCACCGCAGAAACAGAAATAACAGACACCACCATTCCACCGGGTACTTCCGAGGTATGTTACCGCTTGGTTTATGAAGACGCGTGTGGCAACCTTTCCGAAACCAGTGAGCAAGTATGCCTCATACTTTCTACCAATCTGGGTGTTCCTAATGCTTTTAGCCCCAATGGCGATGGAATCAATGACATTTTCAAAGTAAGTGATGGAATTTATAACAACTTTGTACTGAGTGTTTACAGCCGATGGGGAAGTCTCGTTTTTGAAACCACCAACCCCTCAGAAGGTTGGGACGGAAATTTTAACGGTGAGCCCGCGGCATCCGGAACCTATCTTTACCGTGTCTCGTTCGAGAATGCGGACAACCAACCCATAAGAAGAACAGGTTCTTTTATATTAATTCGATAGCTTTGACAAAAAATACAGGCCATGTTTGATATGATGAAAATGATGGGCAAGGTGAAGGAGATGCAAGCCAAAATGAAAGAAGCCCAAGAGAAGCTGGAGTTCATTGAAGAAACCGGTGAAGCCGGAGCAGGAATGGTAAAAGCCACTGTAAACGGCAAGAAAAGCGTAGTCTCTATTGAAATTGACGAAAGCCTGTTGAGCAAGGATGACAAAGAAATGCTTCAGGACCTTACCGTTGCGGCCATTAACAATGCCATGGAAAAGGCCGACATCCGGGCAAAAGAAGAAATTAAGAAAAGTACTGAGGGGCTTATGCCCAATATTCCCGGAATGGATCTGGGCAATTTATTTTAATGGAAAAACTTTCTGTTGTTCTCCTCAACTACAATGGGAGAGCCCACCTGGAAACATTCTTACCATCGGTAGTTGCTCACAGCCAGCCACACACCGTATATCTGGTAGACAATGGCTCTACCGATGATTCACTCCAATGGGTAAAGGCAAACTTTCCTTCCGTAAAAACCATTGCTTTTTCTCAAAATCATGGTTTTTGCGGTGGTTACAACAAAGCACTGCCCCTAATTGAGTCTGAGTATGTGGTGCTCCTCAATACCGATGTGGAAGTAACCAAAGGGTGGATTCATGCTCCCTTACAGTTGCTAGAACAAAACAGAACCATTAAGGCCCTTCAACCCAAAATACTCGATTATAAGAAGAAAGATACTTTCGAATATGCCGGAGCTGCCGGTGGTTATATCGATTGGATGGGCTACCCTTTTTGTCGCGGCCGGATTTTTGAAACGCTCGAAAAAGACAACGGCCAATATAACACCAACACTCCCATTTTTTGGGCCTCGGGCAGCTGCCTTTTCGTGCACCGCAAAACCTACCTAAAACTTGGCGGTCTCGATGAAGACTTTTTTGCCCATATGGAAGAAATAGATCTCTGTTGGCGCATTTGGAATGCCGGGTTTCAGGTGAGTGTAGCTACCGAAAGCATCGTATTTCATTTGGGTGGAGGTACATTAGACAAGTCGAAACCCAAAAAAACTTACCTCAACTTTAGAAATGGTCTAAGCCTGCTCATTAAAAACGAAACCATTGGCCACCTGCTGTGGAAATTCCCTTTGCGCTTAGCCCTGGATTGGGTAGCTGTATTCAAGTTTTCTGTACAAAGCGGCCCACAACACGGCCTGGCCATTCTGCACGCCCACTTGAGCACTTTTTGGTATATGAGAAGAACATGGGCTAAAAGAAGCAAGAAAAGCCAAAGTTTACCCAACATTCCAATCTACCGAGGGTTTATAACCTGGCAGTATTTTGTAAAAGGCCGGAAAGTGTTTGCCAATCTGAACCGAAAAAACCTACCCTAATTATACCAAACAGGGTTTTGTCTTCTTCTAAGATGTTTTCTAATGTTGATGATATAGGCCAAACCCAAATAAACAATGAGAGGGGAGCCAAAGGTTAGAAAAGAAGAGTAAATGAAAAACAAACGGATGCTAGAGGTAGAAAGATTGAGCTTCTCCCCTAGTTTGGTGCATACCCCAAAGGCCTGATTCTCAAAAAACTGCTGAATTCTTTCCATTTAGCTAAAAGATGTACCAATTTAGAAACAAATTCCAATTGGTGAAATCGGAAAGTACTAAAAAATTATTAAACTTGCAGCCTGCTAAATCAGGCTTAAACAGACGAAAACAATCAAAATTCTTATGAAAACCCGAACTGCTAAAAAGTTTTTTCTAGTTGCACTTGTGGGCATCTTCTCATTCACGGGCTGTGCACTCAGCACCATGAAGAAAATGGCCAAAGATCAACAACTAACGGTGACTCCAAGCCCACTTGAGGTACATGCAGACACTGTAAGATTCGAGTTATCTGCCAACCTTCCGGTTAAAATGCTTAAACCAGGCAAGGTGTACCAACTGAATACTTTCTATACCTACGGAACACAAGAGCGTCAGCTAAAAACCATAGAGTTCAGAGAAGTTGACTACCCTAATGCTGGTACCGAACAACCAAAGAAAACCGAAACCTATGCCTTCCCATTTGTAGAGGGTATGGAAAGAGGTAATCTTCAGGTTCAAGGCCGTGCACTAAACCCTAAGAACGGCAACTACCTTGAGACCGAGCGACTTGGCATTGCCGATGGCGTAATCACTACTTCAAGACTGGTACAGTCTTCTTACTATGCCTCTTATGCCCCTCACGGTTACAACGATCAGGAAGAATTGATCCCTACTAACGTAGAGTTCTACTTCGATCAGGGAAAATCGGTATTCAAAACTTCTGAGAAAAACAGTGACAGAGGTGAGCGCTTTGCTGCCTTTATTGCCGAGAAAAACGTAACAAGAACTGTTACCATTACCGGTACTCACTCTCCTGAAGGTAGAGAAACATTCAACTCAGAGCTTTCTCAGGAAAGAGCTGCCGCCATTGAAAAGTGGTATAGAGAAAAAATGGATCAGTATGACTACAAAGGCATGGCTGATCAGATCAGATTTATTCTTAAGCCAATTGTTCAGGACTGGAACGGTCTAAAATCTATGCTTGCCAGCTACGATGGTATCACTGCGGCTCAAAAAGCAGAGTGGACTAACATTATCAATGGAGCCGGTTCATTTGAGCAAAAAGAAAAGCAGCTACAAAAACTAAGCACTTACAACAAAGTGTTTAAAGACATCTACCCTAAGCTTAGAACAGCTAAAACAGAAGTGTTGACTGTGAAGCCAAAGAAATCGAGAGAAGAAATTGCCACGCTGGCTACTCAAATAGCTAACGGTTCGGCTTCGGCAAGCGCTCTTTCTCTTGAAGAATTGCTTTATGCTGCTGCCAACAACCCTTCACTTACTGAAAAGCAAAAAATCTACGAAGCTGCTGCCAAGAAAAGCGATACTTACGTAGTGCACAACAACTTAGGTGCTGTACACCTACAGTTAGCCATGCAAACTTCTGGCAGAGAAATGACTAACCATGTTAGAACTGCATTGAACCACTTCAATATTTCTAACCAAAAACAAGCTAACGTATATGCTCAAGCCAACATTGGTATGGCTCTAGCTATGCAAGGCAACCTTTGGGGAGCACACGATGCGCTTACAAAAGCAGCCGGAATGAACCCAAGCAACGAAGTAAGCCAGGGTATTAACGGTGCCAAAGGAGCTGTAGAAATCAAAGTAGGTCGTTACGATCTTGCCATTGGTTCATTGAACAGAGCTACTAACCGTTCTGTAGATCAGTTCAACAAAGGCCTTGTACAGTTGTTGAGAAAAGACTTCAGAAATGCACAGTCTACTTTGGAAAGTGTAATTAGCAGCGACAGAGGTTATGTAGTTGCTCACTATGCTGCTGCAGTTGCCGCTGCCCGTCAGGACAACGAGAACAAAGTAATTGAGCACCTGAGAAATGCCATTAGTGCCGATGCTTCTTTGAGAGCTAAAGCTGCTAACGACCTTGAGTTTAGACAATACACTGGCTCACAAGCATTTCTTGACTTACTGAAATAAGTAAATCATTAAAAAAATACTCGAAAGCCCCGAATGTGATTCGGGGCTTTTTTTATGCCAATTTATCAGTTCATTCTGTATTAAAAATATCTGAGCTTATTCAAGCTATGTTTTATTACAAAGTTGCGCTCAAGCCTTTCCTTAGAAGTGTTATTCAAACCAAGGTTAAAGAAATGAGAATCTTTCTTAAATGCTACTTATATTTAAAGAGTGGTTTAATTACATTTCTTCCGTGAAAATAAACACTACTCTTCTAATACTTCTCTTTGCATTAGTCTCTTCATGTGATGACTCAAGCAAAGTAGAGCCCGTGGATTTGGGATTACCACCTATTGTTTCAATCGAAGTTCTTAATACAAACTGGACGCCAGATCTTATCGGATTTACAGCCAGCGCAAATGGAACTGGCATTGCAATATCAATGTATGACATTGACCACCTTGGAAGACAATTGGATTTTTTAAGTTTAGGAATCACTAATTCCACAATCGAATGGAATTACCTAGAACCAATATCACTATCTAACCTTTCCACTCCATTTGAACTTAGTTCTAGGTACGACAAATTTGAAGATGGCTTTTCTTCCAAAAAAAGGCGCTGGCTTGCTAGTAAACCGGAGTTTGGAAGCATAATAATTGAATCTATCAATAGCTTGAAAGAAAGAATCTATTACAACGGATCGTTTGAAGTTATACTTTGCAATGGCTCAAATTTACCCGCCTGCCTTACTATAAAGGGATCATTCGAGAACGTCCAATTTTTCAAAAACCCTGATGATAGGACTGAGTATTTCTACTTGTTATCAAGAACTCTAATCAACTAAATAAATGCATGTATGAGAACAAAAATCATATTTCTATTAATTTTTTCTGTGTAATTGGCCTTCACGCAAACGATAAAGCTTGAAGGTTATTCAAGTCCTTATATGGAATTTTGTCCTGAAGGAGTTACAGAACTGGAATTTTCTGCCCGAGATGTTTGGAACAACAAACTCCATGGAGATTTTACTTTTGAATTTTTTGTAAATGGAGTTAGCGACAATAGCATAAGAATATTTGTGGGAAATAATAATCCCCCAGGGATTAACCCACTTCAAACACCTACTGTGGCCATTGGTACAGATAGCAATAAGGAGGTAATTATAAGAGTTGTACACTATAATCCCATCTCAGAAGAATGGGAAGATGGGTTCGCTTTTCAAAGCAACAATATCAAATTGAGGGTACGTTTCAAACAAAGTATTCCTTTTTCTACATGGAAACAAGACGACTTTTTTATCAAATCTAATGTGATTGAACCAGGACTTGCAACAAATCAAGGTTTTGGTTACTTATTTTTCTGTGAACCGGGAGACATCATACAGTCACACTCTCTAGTTTTCCTGAAAACGCTAATTTCCCGGAATTTTGTAATTGGCATCATCAATGGATTTGGGAGCTGCCACTTGGTTGGAAAATAACCTCCTCAATTTCCCCCAATTTTAGTACAGCTACTAATATTTTTCAAGGCGGAAGAACAGTGAAAATACAAGCTCCATTAGGTAGTTTACCATCCTCAGCAACACTTAACGTAAGATCTGAAAGTGCATGGCCATACCCTATCAATACTCAGACTCCAATCAGATTGGGCAATGCTCCTGTAGGCTCAGACATTCATTACAATGGAAATCCATATACTCCGATAGAAATTTGCTATGACTCTAACAACACAGGTACCTTTAATGTGATATTACCTGCGGGTTCAAATGCGGATAGCTATTATTGGGAGACAAATGCTGGAACTATCTCTAACCGAACCACCACTCAGCCTTCAGTTACAGTTAATTTTAATACTCAAGGCCTTAATAGATACATAAGAGTAAAAACGACAAATAACTGTGGAACATCCGCTTGGTACACCAAATACTTTGATCTGACATACCAATCATTTGGATGCTCAGGCGGGGGTGGCGGAGGCCCGATGTTCTCGATCATTACATATCCAAATCCTTCATCTGCTGAAATGAGCATTGAACTTCAAGAAGAAGACGAATTGAAGCAAAAAGGATTCAACAGAAAAACAAATGAAAAATTTGAATATACACTGTTCAATTCTGACCTCGAGGTGGTCTATAACAAGAAGACTTCTTCTAAAAAAGAAACAGTACCAGTTAAAGATTTGCCCAAGGGCAAGTACATATTGCGTATAGTTACACCATATGGTTCCGATTCACGACAAGTAATTATTAACCGATAATAAATCGCATTCGACATAAAAGGCTCTCTACATTTTGTAAAGAGCTTTTTTTATACCCAATTCTAAAGCAATTCTATATTGGGATTTGAACCCTGATTGTGTATTTTTACGCCCGCTAAAAACCAAGTTCAATGAGAGAAATACAATTCAGAGAAGCCTTAAGGGAAGCCATGTCTGAGGAAATGAGAAGAGACCAAAAAGTCTTTCTCATGGGAGAAGAAGTTGCTGAATACAATGGTGCTTACAAAGTGAGCCAGGGCATGCTCGATGAGTTTGGACCGGAAAGAGTTATAGATACCCCTATTGCCGAACTGGGCTTTGCAGGAATTGGTGTTGGAGCAGCCATGAATGGCCTGCGTCCGATCATTGAATTTATGACCTTCAACTTCTCGTTGGTGGCCATAGACCAGGTTATTAACTCAGCCGCCAAAATGATGTCTATGTCAGGTGGTCAGTTTCCAATGCCTATAGTTTTTAGAGGACCAACCGGTAATGCCGGAATGCTAAGCTCTCAGCATTCTCAAAACTTTGAAAACTGGTATGCCAATACTCCCGGACTCAAGGTGGTAGTACCTTCTAACCCCTACGATGCTAAAGGTTTGCTCAAGTCGTCTATAAGAGATGAAGACCCGGTTATCTTTATGGAGTCTGAGCTCATGTATGGCGATAAAGGAGAAGTACCTGAGGGAGAATACCTCTTGCCTATTGGCCAGGCCCATATTGTAAAAGAGGGTAGCGATGTAACACTCGTTTCCTTCGGTAAAATGATGAAGATTGCCATTGAAGCAGCAGACGAACTGGCCAAAAAAGGCATTAGTGCAGAAGTAATTGATCTACGATCAGTACGCCCCATTGACTATAAAACTGTTATAGGCTCCGTTAAGAAAACCAATCGATTGGTGATTGTTGAAGAAGCCTGGCCACTGGCTTCTATTTCAACCGATATTGCCTTCAACGTACAAAAAGATGCCTTCGATTATCTGGACGCACCTGTAAAAAGGGTAAACAGCATGGATCTTCCGTTGCCTTATGCCCCTACGCTCATCGATGCCATTCTACCTAATGTAAAGCGGACACTAGACGCGGTAGATGCAGTTATGTACAGATAGTAAGAAAAAACTAAAAAAGAGCCCTGTCGGAACTGACAGGGCTTTTTTTATGCTCATCAACGCCATAGGAGAAAATATTATACCCATCTCCCCTACTTAATTGAGGCCTCTTTGAACGCAGAAAACAAATGGATTCTTTCTCATAATTCAAAACACCACTTAAATTGCCTACTGTTGAAAAGGCTCTAGCTCAGAGCACCAACAAGCACATAGATTAATTTCCCTGAAGTACAAAGCAACATAAAGATGTACTCCATGGAAACTCAGAAGAGAGAGAAAGTAAGGTTTAAAATCAACAGATGGGTCAACTGATTTTAGTAGCCGGGGTCAGCCGATCGGGAAAATCGTCATTTTCGAAAGAACTATGTGCCCTTCTGCATGATTCCATCCATCTGGATCAGGATGAATTTGTGAAAGCCCAATCGGAAATACCCACCATTAAAGACAGGATTGATTGGGAAACCCCCGATTCAATCGACTGGAACAGATGGAGAAACACCATCGACAGTTCTTTGAATGAAAATCGCTATGTAGTCGCTGAAGGCATTTTTGCTTTCACAGATCTACAAATAATAAAAAACGCCTCTCTTACCATTGCCATAGACATTCCCTACGAAACCTATCTGCAGAGACGTATGAAGGAAACCCGCTGGGGTAATGAACCGGAGTGGTTTTTAGAGCATGTTTGGCATTCTCACCTCAAATATCATAACCCTCACAAAATAACTCCTGATATTATGCTTAGCGGCACGGAAACTATTGACGCTCAACAGGTACTCTTAGCCGCACAACTTATTTAATTACGCTTTTGGATTTAAGAAATAGAAACACTTTATTTAACGAAATAATTAGTTAAGTTGAAGTATTTCATAGTTATACCAATTCTCTCTGTTGTCTTATTGGGCTGCACCCCCCCACAAAAAGAGCCCGATTCGTCAAAAAGAATGGTAGAATCCGAGCCCAAAAAAGAAGAACCCATCACCCGTGTATTGGCTGAAATGCCGGATTACTACTTTCAATTTTCTTCGCTAGAGCTCAATCAACACCTAAAAGATTTGGATTTGCGGGTGTTCAAACACTATGGCGAGTTTTACACTGATGATTTTAGCATATACAAGCTTCACCGCCTGGACTACCTGGTAGAATCGTACTTCATAGAAGATATTAACCTATACTTTATCGATAGCTTATTAGTTAAAATCCAGGTCTATCTGCGCGAAGACAAGACTCAAGAGTTCCTCAACCGCTACGGAATGGCTAAGATTTATATTACTGACTATCACAATAAAAAACTTTTAGAATCGGAACGGGTATTATTGTATCAAAAAGGCAAATACCGGATCAACGAGAATCTGGATCACTACATTCTTCGATGGAAAGCCGACAGCATGGACATTGAATACCGGGTGAACAAGAAGCCGGACAGTATAAAAATACAGGCGGCAAGCAACACTACCTTGTTAGACGACAACCGAAAGCGCTACAAGCTCACCTTTCAAACAGCCGACTATGATCACCAAATGGCATGGATAAAATGGGAATCGTACAAAGAGTCTAGAGGGCTTGTGGCAGAACCCGCAGAAGAACAATGAAAACGGCCAATTTAATGGTCAGGATAAAAGGTTTGTCAAAAACCGGTAATGATGGAGGAATTTGGCCTATCAAAACCATAATCTTATCATTTCTGCGTCCATAAAAAAAGTCCTCGTTTTTAACGAGGACTCCTTAGTTAATATCCACTGAAAATGCTTGAGGCTTATCTCCTGCCGCCCATTTGAGCCAGGCTTTGCATGGCTCGCTTGCCTCCTACTTTATTCATCATTTTCATCATTTTTCGCATGTCGGCAAACTGCTTCATAAGGTTATTTACCTCCTGAATAGAAGTACCCGAGCCATCGGCAATTCGCTTTCTTCGGCTACCATTAATAATCTCTGGGTTAGCCCGCTCATCTTTAGTCATTGAGCGGATAATGGCTTCAATCGGCTTAAAGGAATCGTCATCAATATCAAGCCCCTTCAAAGCCTTTCCCATTCCGGGTATCATACCCATAAGGTCTTTCAGGTTACCCATTTTCTTAATTTGCTCTAGCTGCGACAAGAAATCATCAAAATCGAACTTATTCTGGCGAATCTTTTTGTTGAGCTTCTTGGCTTCTTCTTCATCAAAGGTTTGTTGCGCTTTTTCTACCAACGACACCACATCGCCCATACCCAATATTCGGTTGGCCATACGGTCTGGATGGAAGACATCAATAGCCTCCATCTTCTCTCCGGTAGAAATGAACTTAATGGGTTTGTCTACTACCGTTCTGATCGAAAGGGCCGCACCACCTCGGGTATCACCATCGAGTTTGGTGAGTACTACTCCGTCAAAATCGAGCCTTTCGTTGAAAGTTTTAGCTGTGTTCACAGCATCCTGACCCGTCATTGAATCGACCACAAACAAGGTTTCTGAAGGGTTCAGTGCTTTTTTGAGCCCTTCAATCTCTTGCATCATTTGCTCATCGACCGCCAATCGACCGGCTGTATCGACTATAACGATCTTTTTTCCTGTTGACTTAGCATGTTTAATGGCATTGTTGGCAATTTCAACAGCATTTTTATTCTCAGGCTCGGCATAAACCTCCACACCAATTTGCTCTCCCAATACCTTCAGCTGATCAATGGCAGCCGGACGGTAGATGTCGCAGGCAGTAAGCAACACCTGTCGCCCTTGCGATTTGAGCATTCGGGCAAGCTTACCTGAAAAAGTGGTTTTACCTGAACCCTGCAAGCCGGAAATAAGCACCACCGCAGGATCTCCCTGCAGGGTCATATCTACCTTTTTGCCACCCATCATTTGGGTAAGTTCTTCGTTAACGATCTTAACAAGTAGCTGGCCGGGAGAAACCGATATGAGTACATCTCTGCCGAGTGCCTCTTCTTTAATTTTGTCGGTTACCTCCTTTGCTACTTTATAGTTAACATCAGCATCAATCAGTGCTCGTCTGATCTCTTTGACTGTGGTGGCTACGTTTATTTCTGTGATCGAACCCTGACCTTTTAAGGTCTTAAAGGCCTTATCTAGCTTGCCGCTTAAATTCTCAAACATGCTTTCAACTTTTGGCTTGCAAAAATAGCCATTTTTCCTGTCTTAAAAAGCGGCTAAACCGAGTAAAACAGACAAATAGCGGCTTTGGCTTTTCTATTAGTGGCCTAATGAACATATTGTGTCGCAAATTGATATAGATAGCATGAAGAAGATCAACTTTTCGCAACATGTGTTGCCGCATCTGATAGCCGTACTGGTATTTTTGGTAATCACTGTAGCCTTTTTCAACCCGGTCTTTTTCGACAATAAAAACCTGAACCAGAGCGATATTATTCAATGGGAAGCAAGTGCCCAGGAGTTGATAGAACACAGAGAAGCTACTGGCAAAGAAGGCTTATGGACCAATTCTATATTTGGAGGCATGCCTGCTTACCTTATCAGTGTGAAATGGGGCAATCAGCTTATTAAATATGCACATGCTGTTTATTCTGTAGGGCTTCCTCACCCGGTAAGAATAATTTTTGCCAGCATGCTTTCTTTCTACATTATGCTATTGTGCTTTAGAGTTAAACCATATCTGGCACTGATAGGGTCGGTTGCTTTTGGTTTATCTTCTTATAACATTATCGGGCTCACAGCCGGTCATAACGCCCGCATATCGGCTGTTTCGTTTATGCCACTGGTTATGGGAGGAATTCACCTTTGCTTTAACCGCAACAAATGGCTGGGTGCAAGCCTTACAGCCCTTGCTCTGGCAATGCAGCTAAGGGTGAATCACTTACAGATTACTTATTACTTAGCCTTTATAATAGGTATTTATGGTCTAATACAACTCATCTATGCCTACCGGGAAGGGCAGTTGCGCCTTTATGTGCAACGGTTGAGTCTTTTAATTGTAGCCGCGCTAATGGCCATTGGTACTTTCTTTGGTGAGTTTTATGCCACCTATGAATATGGTAAATATTCTAACCGAGGGAAGTCCGAACTTTCTCAGCAGGTGGATGAGGAAATGAATGCCGATGGCCTTTCACCTACATATGCCTTTCAGTATTCCAATGGTATTTGGGATCCTTTCACCCTATTTATCCCTAATGCATTGGGCGGTAATACCCCTCTTTCTACTGATTCTGAGACTGCCGATTTTTTACGAGCCAATGGAGTAAACAACCTACAATTGGGTCAGTTTTTGAATTATGACCCGCGATTTAGGGCTTACTGGGGTAGTGAGAGCCCTACTACCTACTATGCCGGAGCCATTATGGTTTTTCTGTTTGTACTGGGCTGCTTTCTTGTAGAGCGTAAGTATGTGGTCTGGTTAGTTTCTGTGGCCATATTAGGCATTCTACTGAGTTATGGACGCAACCTTGGCTGGTTCAACAATTTTATGTTCGAGTATTTTCCCGGTTACAATAAGTTTAGATCGGTCACCTTCACAATGGTGATGCCCATCTTCTCCATTGGCCTGCTGGGAATGATGGCACTTCAAAAGCTGGTGGAGCTTAAATGGGACAAAACCTTGCAAAAGAAACTATGGATAGCGCTTGGCTCTACAGCCGGTTTGGCTCTGCTGCTTGGCCTGAGCACGGGTATGTTTAGCTTTAGAGGTACATATGACTCCCAACTTCCACAAGAACTTGCTCGGGCATTAAAAAACGACCGTAAAGACCTGTTTTCTGCCGATGCATGGAGAGCTTTTTTCTTCATCGGCATTTTTGCTCTTACCTTCTACCTTTATAAGGTGGGGAAACTTAAAAAGGGGTTGGCCACCTTGCTTCTCGTTGTCATTGGTTCCTCAGAAATATTAATTGTGAGCGCCAGATTCATTGGCAAAGACAACTATAGCGCCAACTTCAGAAGCAATGTTTTTGCAGAGACGCCTGCCGACCGTTACATTAAGCAAACCAAAAAGAACGGGGACAGAGTTATAGACCTTTCGGCACAGTTCTACAGTGCAAGAGCTGCCTACCACCATCATCTGGTGAACGGGTACCACGGAGCAAGAATCAGAAGGTATCAGGAGCTAATTGATAATGTAATACTACCAGAATATTCATTGGTTGCTCAAGCCCTTAATGCAGGTAGTATACCGGACTTTAGCCAGACTCCGGTCCTCAACATGCTCAATACACGGTTTTTTATTACCGACCCTCAAGCAGCCGGAGATGTGATTCAAAACCCAAATGCCCTTGGTGCTGCCTGGTTTGTAAAAGAATTAAACTATGTGGAAGATGCCGATGGCGAATTCAATGCCACCCGAAACCTTACCACACCGGCTATTACAGCCATAGTAAATGCCAGTGAGGTGCCTCAGGGACTCAGTACATCGGCCAACGGCAACATTAATTTGGTAGAATACAAACCGGGTTACTGGAAATATGAAAGCTCCAATACATCCGATGGTTTTGCTGTTTTCTCGGAGGTGCATTACCCCAAGGGCTTTAGAGTAACCATTGATGGCGAAGAAGTAGACATGCTCAGAGCCAATTACATTTTAAGAGCACTGGCCATACCTGCAGGCGATCATACCATTGAGTTCAGCTTTGAACCAAAGATTTATTCTGTAGGGAGTACCGTGATGCAGGTAATGAGCCTAATGGTCTTGTTAGCTTTTGCCGGGAGTGTTTATTTTAGTCTTAGGGAAAATTGAGTGCCTCTGACAATTGAGTATAATAATTAATAAGAGATTTAGCCGTACAATCCCAGTTATACTCTGATTCAACAGCTTTCTTACCATTCTCTCCAAACTCTCTGGCCAATGTGGGGTTATTATAAAGTTCTAAAAGACAGGTTGCTAATTGTTCATGATTTGCTGCCTCAAATATCAACCCTGCTTTGGCTTTGTTAACTACTGAAACCTGAGCCGGACAATCACTCGCTACTACTGCCCTTTCTCCGGCCATGTATTGAAATAGCTTATTGGCTAGAGTTGTATCGTGGTGAAGGTTTCTATGCAATGGAGAGATGCAAACCTCAGCACCTTTAATATAGGAAGGGAAAAGTGAAACATCCTGCCAGCCTTCAAAAAGCACATGAGCTCCGAGTCCCAAATCCGCCACCAGTTGTTTCAGCTGACTATCCTCGGTGCTTTTACCTACAAGAACCAGCTGAGCCTGTGGAATATACTTCACCACCGTTTGCATTGCCCTTACTGCTGTATCTGTTCCTCTCCGCAAGCCCGTGTCACCCACATAAACAACATCGAAGCCCTTTTTAAACCGCTTTACCACCTTCGTATCAATGGGGTAATTCCAGTAAATTTCGGGCGAAATTGTGTTGGCCACTGCCAAGAACTTGGATCTAGGCTCCTGCGTGTCTCTAACAGCCACATCGATTGCCTCAGGGGTAACCATTACCACCTTATCAGCCCTCCTGATGAGTTCATTCTGAGCGCTTTTCCACAGGTCGATTTTCACCAGATGCTTGGCAGGGAATTTTTGTAAATGCGGGTAGTATTGCATAATCTCGGGCCTGTTCTCGTGCAAATCCAACGTGAGAGGTAGCCTATAATACCGATCATTCACATCCATTACTGCCTTGGCGAGTAACATATCATGCACATGAAGTGCATCTGGTCTGATCTCCTCAATGAACTCCTTAATCGGTTCCCTAAGGCTATTATGAAAGTAACCCCATTCATAAGCCAGAGCCGAGGCCTTATAGAGTAGTTTACCCGCCTTGCATCTGTAAACCTCTATGCCATTGATTGTAACCCTTGAAGGAGAAAGCTTCTTATAATTGAGGGAAAATAAATGAACCTGGTGGCCTGCTTGAATTAAAGAATGAGCCTCATTTTCAACTCTCGAATCAGGTGGAAAAGATTGATCCAAAAAAAAGGCAATGCGCATGTGGCAAGATTGATTATCTGTTTAAAATATCAAAGCAAATGCTTTTTTATGCTATGATTTATTAGTTTCGAAGCTTGTCATGCCAATCAGTTTATCGCAGTTCAATAAGGTCAGGGACCTGGTGTACAGCAAGCCATTTGCCAGGAAAAATTATAGTCGAAAGAAAAGCCTTACACTGGGCTATTTTACGTATCGGTTAAGGAGACCCTACTTAAAATACCGGTATAACCTTTATCAAAAAGCACATCCAACAGAACCATGGCTTTGTCCTGATGCCATATTCGCCCTTACTCAATTACTCCAAAATGCCAGCGAGGGATTAGAATATGGCAGTGGTCGAAGTACCACTTTCTTTGCGCCATACTTTGAGTCTTATGTAAGCATTGAACACGAAGAGAAATGGTACAACCTTGTGAAAGAAAAACTGAATACCTTGCCGCAGGTAAAATACTTCCTGATCGAAGCAGAACAAAATGTACCACAGCAACACTTGAGCAGTGAACAACAGGTTTTTATGCCCGTAGAACTCTTTCCGGTGCCTGATTCTTTATTTAAATCATACACTGATTTTATACTTCAGTTCGAGCCGGAAAGCTTTGATTTTGTGCTGGTAGACGGCCGAGCGCGAACAACCTGTGCACTCAATAGTATTGAAAAACTTAAGTCGGGAGGCCTGCTTGTTTTAGATAATTCTGAAAGAGCTAGATACAAAAGGATTCATGAGGCATTGGCAAGTTGGCCAAAAATTGAAACTACAACTGGCCTAACGAATACTACCATCTGGAGAAAACCATAATGGGTATAATCATCAGACAAAGCATACGGTCCTCAATCATCTCCTACTTTGGAGTAGCTATTGGCTATGTAAATGCCTTATGGCTATACCCTTATTTTCTAAGCACCGAACAAGTTGGACTGTTTCGACTGATACAAAGTACGGCTTATTTACTGGCTACATTTGGCCAAATGGGCCTGGCCCAGAGCTTCATAAAATTCTACCCTGAGTTTAAACACAAGAAGGGCTACCTTGCCGCTGCCCTCGTTGGTGGAACCGTGGGGTTCCTCTTACTGTGCGGGTTTACCGGGGTCTTTCAACGGCAAATTGTAAACTACTTCTCCAGAGAATCTCCTCTTTTTGTAGAGTATTTCCAGGTGACACTCATTGTATCTTACCTGATTATACTCTTTCAATTGCTAGAAGCTTATTCCAGAAGCCTATTAAAAATAGTTTTTCCAACCCTAATGAAAGACATTGGTCTGAGAGTGCTAACTATGGCTTTTCTGCTGTGCTATGGTTTTGGCTATCTGCGATTCAACCAACTTGTTTATCTTTTCATAGCCATATATGGAACCGTACTTGTGGGTCTTCTTATTCATTTTGCCAGAAACAGAGAGCTCCATTTTTCGTTAGACTTTGGGTTTCTAAAGCAAGGCCGGTTGAAACGGATTGTACATTATGGCTTATTTTCTCTTATAGGAGCCGGAGGCACTCAAATAATACTTCAAATTGATAGTGTAATGATTAGTGGTAGCCTGGGGCTGGAGGAAACCGGTATTTATACCATAGCTTTCTTTATTGGAATAGTCATTGAAATGCCCAAAAGAGCCATTGCACAACTGAGCTCAGCCTTGCTGGCTCAATCTTTTAATAAGCATGACATGGCTGCGGTAAAAAAACTTTACCAACAAACATCAATCAATCAGTTGTTAATCGGCTCGCTGCTTCTTATTGGCATCTGGGCTAATTTGAGCAATATTTATGCATTCATCCCCAATAACGAGGCCTATTTGACCGGAGTTAATGTAGTGCTCTTTATTGGCTTAGGTAAGCTTTCCGACATGGCTTTTGGCACCAATGGCGAAATCATTGTCATGTCTAAATACTTTCGGTTTAATGTTGTTGCAGTGGCCGTTTTGGCCGTGCTTACTATTCTCTTAAACCTTTGGCTTATTCCACTTTTTGGCATAGAGGGTGCAGCTGTGGCTTCCTTTTTAGCCATGCTCACCTTTAACCTAACCAAGTATATTTTTGTATGGTATAAGTTTGGCATACAGCCTTTCAACTCAAAAACACTGGTGCTGTTGGCCATTGCAGCAGGCGCATTGATTTTAAATAGCTTGGTTGTGCCTTTCAACAATCCTTTATTGGATTTACTGCTTCGCTCTACCATGATTGCTTTCTTTGTGCTTGGCTTGGCTTATTGGCTTAAAGTGTCTGATGAATTTAACAATCTGACCCATCAGGTTTTGGAGAAATTAAATCTGCGCTAACCAAGTGGCAAGTTGCCCCGTGAGCTGGTGCCTGCTATACTGCTCAATATTTTCATAGGTCAAATCCAATTGCTGTTCGTAGGCTGCTTCCAAAAACTCCTTTATGCCAGTATAGTCATCATAATCGAAGCACTTTCCAGCATTACACTCTCTAAGAATAGTCGCCAAATCACTGTGCACATCACCAATAGCCAAAACGGGCTTCTTTGCTCTCAAATATTCAAAAAGCTTACCCGGAAGTTGCGTTTGGAGCCTTTCTGTTTGAGTTTGAATAAGTATGAGCACATTGCTTTGAGCGTACAAAGAAAAAACCTCCTGATGGGGCACGGAGGGCTCAATGGTAGTACACTTCTTTAAAGCCACATGCTGCTCCACCTCGTTGCGCACTTCATCGCTTAAAATCCCAATTAGTTTAAGTGCCATATCAGCGTGTGTCACTGCCAAAGCATCTATTGCCTTCCATAGGTTTTTCGGATTCCTTTGCCTACTGAGCATTCCAACATGGCTTAGAATAAACTTTTGATCACGATTAAGCTGTTCGGGCATTTCGTCAGCATCGTCATATCCATTAGTAATTACTTTTACCGAACGTGCCCCAAGCCGCTTAAACTCATCTCTTGCACTTTGGCTAGTTACCAACAGTGCGTCAGACACTTTTATAACTTCCTGTTCCAGCTTTTGGTGGCGTTTCCAAAGGGGAGCTGTAATTTTCATTTCCTGAAGAATCTCCCATTGTGTCCATGGATCTCTAAAATCTGCTACCCAGGTAAGCGATGGCACTTTCATCTTTAGTCGTTTACCAATAAGATGCAAACTATGAGGTGGCCCGGTGGTTATCACATGCCTTATATGGTTGGTCTCCAGAATACTCAGTAAATAGTTAGATGCCGGTTTTACCCAAAATATTTTGGGGTCGGGCACAAATAAATTTCCACGAAGCCAAACAGCTAATTGCTTCAGAAGGCTATTGTTGGCGTCTTCCAAAATTTGCCCTTGTTTTAGCTCCTTTTGCCCCGATAGTTTCTTGAAAATACTGTATGGTTCCCAAATGGGAAACTTCAGCACTTCCACTTCCGGGTGAATATCATGAACCAACGATTCATCTTTCAGGTCGAAATCAGGGTTTTCCGGAGTAAAAATTATAGGTCTCCATCCATAAGAAGGCAGGTACTTGCTAAACTTGAGCCAACGCTGCACTCCGGCTCCTCCGCTAGGCGGCCAATAATAGGTTACAATAAGAACAGGCTTTAGCTCTTTTGGGGTTAGTTGTTGAGTATTGCCAGAATTAGTGCGCTCCATAGTAGACTTGCAATTAAGAAGAAAAAAATCTTATTTCAGCCATCAATACAGGTCAAACTCAACGAATCTACCATGGGCTTTTTACCACTTTTTGTCGCTTTATTAGGCTTAATATTACTTTACACTCTCTATACATACAATCAAATAAAGCCAAGAAAGGCCAACCTTAACCGGGTTATTGATGCCATGGCAGCCAACAGTCGCGAAAGGAAACAACTGGTTTTACAACACGAACAGAACAACCCCGCTCTGCAAGAGCTTGCCGAAAAGCTTCGAAAAACCTCTACAGACAGGTTTCAGAGTTATAAAAAAGAAGAAGAATTCATTGAAGAATTAGAGCAAGCCACCAAGCAACTCGCCAATGAAGACCTAGCTCATAAATTAAATGCGCTCAATCATAGACAGCAAGAGCTTATTCAAAACCTAAAGGCCAAAGCCAAGGAGTACAACTCTTTCATTGGCAAATCGCCTGCTTCGGCAGTAGCCTCAGCATTCGGTTTCAGACAATTTTAACTGTTCTTTGAGATAAGAGACTACTTCTTCGGCAGAATCAGGTTTAAACCATTGTACTTCTGAATCCCTTCTAAACCACGTAAGCTGCCGTTTGGCATATCTCCTCGAGTTTCTTTTGAGCAACCGAATAGCCTCCTCCCTGCTGTATTCTCCCTTTAGGTAAGGAAAAATCTCCTGATACCCCACGGTTTGCAACGCGTTCAGATGCTCCAAAGCCAACAGTTTTTCTGCTTCTTCAAAAAGTCCTTGCTCAATCATGGCATCCATGCGCACATCAATACGCTCATAGAGTTTTTCTCTTTCCATGTGCAGTCCAATTTTATGAATGCAGAACGGTCGGTGTTTTTTGTTCTGGTTTTTCCTAAAATGAGAAAATGGTCTACCGCTGACGCGTATTACTTCAAGGGCTCTAATAACTCGCTGCGGGTTGTGCAAGTCAACAACATCTGCATATTCAGGGTCTGTTCTTTTCAGCTCTTCTACCAACGGGCTCAAACCGTTCTCTTCCAGTTCATCATTCAGTTTTTGTCTTACCTCCCCGGGCACTTCGGGAAACTCGTCCAATCCATGACAAACGGCATTCACAAAAAGTCCCGATCCGCCCACCAATACCAAAACATCATGTTGCCTATGGAGTTGTTCTATTAAGCGTAGAGCGTCCTTTTCGAACTTTCCAACATCGTAAGAATCATGAATAGAATGAGAATTTATAAAATGATGCGATACTCGGCTCAATTCTTGAGCGTTAGGCTTTGCAGTACCAATTTCAAGTTCTCTGTAAAATTGCCTGGAGTCTGCTGATAGTATTTCAGTTTGAAAGTATTCAGCAACTTCTATGGCCAATGCCGTTTTACCTACGGCTGTTGGCCCCACAATACATATTAAGTGCTTTTTTATTGAGCTCATGTTGAATTTACGCACCCAAATATATTATAATTGAAATTGCAGTATGAATAATAGACACAACAGCATTCTGGTCATTGATGACAATGACATTAATAGAAAATATTTAAAATCAGTACTTTCCAACAACAGCCTGGAACCCGTATTAGTAGAAAGCGGGTATAGGGCTTTGGAAGAATTACGATTACGCCAGTTCGATTTGATTTTAGTAGACATTCAGATGCCCGAAATGGATGGTTTTGAGTGCTACAACCGAATTAAAGAAGAATTTGGTTTATATTGCCCTGTTTTAGCAATAACTGCTTTTTCGGATAATGCCGATAAGAAGCAAATCATTGAATTTGGCTTTAACGATTACATTCTGAAACCTGTAAAACCTAACGTATTGGTAGAAACCATTAAATACTGGATTACCAATTTTAGCAAGACCAACGGGGCCAGCCCCTTTCAGGAAGATGAACATGTAGACGAAGAAGTAATTCAGGACCTACTTAGATACACCGATAAAGACTCACTACTCTTATTAATTGATGAATTTGTTGAAGAGACTAAATCAAATCTTCAATCAATTTCATTTTTAAGGAGCAATCATAAGTACACTGAAATTTTGAGTATCTTGCATAATATAAAAGGAAATGCTGGTTCTTTCGGATTCACCACTCTTTCTTCTATGGCCTCTACCATAGAGTCATACATTAAAGAAGAAAAATGGGATAGGGCTGTTTCTATTCTCGATGAATTTTTAGAATATGGCGACTTTCTTTTTAAAGACCATAGAAGACTGTTAAAGATTTATTAGTTATGACTGTTGAATACAAGAAAGTGCTCGTAGCCGAGGACAGTTCTGTTATTCAGAATCTGTTGAAGAAGATTCTGCTTTTTGAGAATTGTAAAATCACCTCCGCCAAGGATGGACAGGCTGTGTTAGACAAGTTCGAAGCCGAAGACTTCGACTTGGTTATCATGGATGTAAACCTTCCGATTCTCAATGGATTGGAGGCCACCAAGCGAATAAGAGCCGGAAAAACAAAAAAATCTAAAATTCCGATAATTGGAATTTCTGGCAACGCCAAAAATCTGCCGGTTTCGGAGTTTTTTGAGGCCGGAATGAATGAATACATTCAAAAACCACTCGATTATGACAAACTGATTGAGCTGGTTAAAAAATATACTTCCACCAACTAAATGTCTGTAAAGTACACAAAACAATTTCTGGGTAAACTAGAAGACATATTTGCCGAGTCTGACTACGTATTGCGCTACGAAAAAGGCAACTTCAAGTCGGGCTATTGTATTCTAAAAGACACCAAAATTGCCATTGTGAACAAATACTATACTACAGAAGGCAAAATCACCTGCCTTTTGGACATTATTAAATCTATTGAACTAGACCCTAAGCAGCTTAGCGAAAAAAACGTTAAGCTGCTTAACGAACTCTCTCAAACCTCACTAAAGCTGTGAAAGTAACTGTTCTTGGATCAGGAACTTCGCAAGGTGTGCCGGTAATTGGCTGCCAGTGCCCGGTTTGTCAATCTCTTGACTTTCGAGATAAAAGACTCCGCTCTTCTGTTCATATAGAAGTAGAGGGCAAAAGCATTGTGATTGATTCCGGCCCAGACTTCCGTCAGCAAATGCTCCGAGAACGCATCAGCCAACTAGATGCCCTACTGTTTACTCACGAACACAAAGACCATACGGCCGGCATGGACGATATTCGTTCGTTTAATTTTCTGCAAGAAAAAGACATGCCCGTTTATGCCGCCCCGAGGGTAATAGAGCAATTAAAACGTGAGTTTGCTTATGTATTTTCTGAAAAGAAATATCCCGGTGTGCCCATGGTAGAGGTAAATGAGTTAGACGGTGAACCTTTTGAAGTAGAAGGGATACAGGTTATACCTATTGAGGTCCTACACTACAAATTGCCAGTATATGGCTTTCGTATAGGAGACTTCACCTATATAACCGATGCCAAAACCATTAGCAAAAAGTCTTTGGAAAAAGCTCGCGGCTCAAAAATTCTGATGATCAATGCATTGCAGCAAACCGAACACTTGAGCCACCTCACACTGAACGAAGCCATAGACATGGCTCAAAAAATTGGAGCAGACGTCACCTATTTTACTCACTTAAGCCACAAAATGGGCAGTCACAAAACCATAGAAGCGCAACTGCCCAACAATATTTATATTGCCTATGATGGTCTTCAGCTATCGCTCTAAGACCAACTATTTTGCCACGTTTATTTTAAGCGTATTTGTTCTTCCAAATTCATGAATTGGCATACTGGCTGTGGTAATAAACACATCGCCCGACTTCAGCTTGCCTGCCTCTTTTAGTATCTCCTCCTGATCTTCGAATGTCTGGTCTGTAGAATGACGTTTGTCATAAAAAAATCCTTCTACTCCCCAAACCAAGCCCAGTTTGGTTAGCAACCCTTTGTTAGCTGTAAATATGAATATCTTAGAATAAGGTCTGTGCGAAGCCATTTTAAAGGCGGTATAGCCCGAAACAGTGTTGCCTATAATGGCTTTTGCCCTTACCTGTTCGCAAAGCTTACAGGCCGCAAGCATCACATTGTCGTTAATAAAGGTGTCGCTATCTTCCTGAGGGTTGTAGAAGTGATCATATACTTTGGCCGAACTTTCTACCGAAGCAATGGTTCTAGCCATATACTGAACCGTTTCTACAGGATATTTTCCGGCCGCTGTTTCGGCAGATAGCATCATTGCATCGGCACCATCCAACACCGCATTGGCCACATCGTTTGTCTCTGCCCGGGTTGGCCTCGGATTAGAGATCATGCTTTCCATCATCTGCGTAGCAATAATTACAGGCTTAGCGGCTTTGTTGCATTTATCGACAATCATTTTCTGAGCCATGGGTACCTCTTCCATCACTATTTCTACCCCAAGGTCTCCCCTGGCCACCATTAGAGCGTCAGAAGCGGCAATAATGTCATCTATGTTTTTTAGAGCCTCGGGCTTCTCAATTTTAGCCACTACCCTAATATCCTTACCCGATTGTTCAATTTGCTTCTTTAGGTCCAGAATGTCCTTGGCCGTTCTAACAAAAGAAAGAGCAATCCAGTCAACCCCCTGATCGATTCCAAACGCAAGATCTTCCTTATCTTTCTCTGTAAGAGCCGGGGCCGAAACATCCGTAAAAGGAAGATTAATCCCCTTCCTGGACTTCAAAGAACCACCGTATTTAACCTCACATATTACGTCTTTACCTTTAATATCCTTTACAAAAAGTTCGAGATTACCATCATCAATAAGCACCATATCGCCCTTTTTCACATCTTTAGGCAAATCGGTGTAAGAGGTACTCACACGCTTAGAGTTACCCAAAAGACTTTCGGTAGTAATGGTCAGTTCCTGGCCGGGTTCAATAAACACTTCCCCATCTTCAACCTTTTCTACCCTTATTTTTGGTCCTTGCAAATCCTGAAGAATAGAAACATGAGTCCCAAGCTCTTCATTTACCTCTCTTATTCTCTGAATTACCTGAGCATGTGTGGCGTGTTCACCGTGAGAAAAGTTCAGTCTGAAAACGTTTACACCAGCCTTTACAAGTTCGGTTAATACCTCTTTAGACTGGCTGGCAGGCCCTACAGTGGCCACAATTTTTGCTCTTTTAGAATAAATAGTCTGACCCATATTAAAAGATAAGGTTATCCTTAGATTTTAGTGATTGAATATCGATTTTGGTTGTAAACTGCACGAAAGGTATTCGTTTGACTTCGCTAATAAAAGTATTCTCATCGAAAGTGCTGGATTCGTTTTCCAAAAGCACCAGATAGTCGAAATTTTTCAATTCAGGCAGCAAATAGGCATTATAAGCTCCATCAGTATCTTCGGCCCTATTTCTGATTAATCGAACCGTCTGAAACTCTGACCGATCCAGAAAATTCTGAATGGAAAGACTCTTCTGTTCATTGAAACCTATTTCTATGTTTTCTGCTTTTACCAGGTTGAGCTTCAAATCTTTATTGAGGCACCACGCGAGCTTGTATGGTTTCACGTTAGCATTGAGGGCTAAAAGAAGAAAGTCGAAATCATAAATAACCTGAAGCTTATTTTTAGCCATACGATGCAAAATTAGGCCTTTTGAAGGGCTCGGACAAGATTAAAAATTTTGTTTGACATTCGGGGAGAATTGCATTTCTTTGCATCGAGTTTTAACTAAATTTTAACCAAAATGTCAGAAATCGCATCAAAAGTTAAGGGTATTATTATTGATAAATTAGGTGTTGAAGATTCTGAAGTAACACCAGAAGCCAGCTTCACCAACGATCTTGGAGCTGATTCCCTTGACACTGTGGAATTGATCATGGAGTTTGAGAAGGAGTTCAACATTTCAATTCCTGATGACCAGGCTGAAAACATCGCTACTGTTGGCGATGCCATCTCTTATTTGGAAGCAAACGTTCAGCAATAATTTCTCACTTACGACTCTAGTATGCAATTAAAACGAGTTGTAGTAACCGGACTAGGCGCACTTACACCACTAGGTAATAATCTCAATGCATATTGGGACAATCTTATTAAGGGTGTAAGTGGGGCTGGACCGATCACCAAGTTCGATCCCGAAAAATTCAAAACCAAGTTTGCCTGCGAGGTAAAGGGATACGATCCTAACGAGCATTTTGATAGAAAAGAAGCTCGTAAGATGGATTTATTTACCCAATACGCCTTAGTAACAGCCGAGGAGGCTATGCAAGACGCAGGTATTGACCTGGAATCAATCGATAAGCTAAAGGCCGGTGTTATCTGGGGTTCAGGTATTGGCGGTCTTAGAACTTTTCAGGAAGAAGTGGCCTCTTTCGCCCAAGGCGATGGAACTCCACGATTCAACCCATTCTTCATTCCTAAGATGATTGCAGACATTTCTGCAGGAATGATTTCTATCAAATACGGATTCAATGGCCCCAACTTTGTCACTGTTTCGGCCTGTGCCTCCGCTACCAACGCCATGATAGACGCCATGACCTACATTAAGTTAGGCAAGGCCAATATTATGATTACAGGTGGCTCAGAAGCATCGGTAACCGAAGCAGGAATGGGTGGGTTTAACGCCATGAAAGCCCTGTCTGAGAGAAATGATTCTCCGGAAACGGCTTCAAGGCCTTTCGATAAAGATAGAGATGGGTTTGTTTTAGGCGAAGGTGCAGGAGCTCTCATTCTTGAAGAATACGAGCATGCCAAAGCACGCGGTGCTAAAATATATGCTGAAGTAGTTGGTGGCGGTATGTCGGCCGATGCCTATCACATTACAGCCCCTCACCCGGAAGGGTTAGGTGCCTACAATGTGATGATCAACGCATTGGAAGACGCCCACATGAAACCGGAAGAGATTGATTATATCAACGTTCATGGTACTTCTACACCACTTGGCGATATTTCAGAGGCGGCTGCCATTGAAAAAGTATTTGGCGAACATGCCTACAAACTGAATATCAGTTCTACCAAATCCATGACAGGACACCTGTTAGGTGCTGCCGGAGCTATTGAGGCCATTGCCAGTGTAATGGCCATTAAGCACCAGATTGCCCCTCCTACCATTAACCACTTTACAGACGATGATCAATTTGACCCTCGTTTGAACTTTACCTTTAACAAGGCCCAGGAGAGAACAATCAATGCTGCACTTAGCAACACCTTTGGTTTTGGAGGACACAATACCTCAGTGATTTTCCGTAAAATTGACTAATTGTGCGGTTGATAGTAAACCGTGTAACGTCTCTTTTCAAATCATATTCTAAAGAAGAAAAAGCGCTTATTGCCTCTATCAAAATGATAACAGGCAGTAAGCCTTTTAATTTAAAACCCTACCAAATAGCCACTCAACACACCTCAGTGGCTAAAGCACTCAAAAAGGGCTTCAAAGAATCGAACGAACGTTTAGAATATCTCGGAGACTCTGTGCTAGGCATGGTGGTGGCCGAGTACCTCTTCAAACGCTTTCCGTTCAAAGACGAAGGCTTTCTTACAGAACTCCGCTCGCGTATTGTAAGCCGAGAAAGTCTCAACAATGTGGCAAGAACCATAGGCGTACCGCAAATTGTGCGCTTCGACCGAAAGCGCAAAACACCCAATTCCCACAAGTCGCTTTATGGTAACACATTAGAAGCGCTCATCGGAGCCATTTATCTGGACAAAGGCTTTAGACACAGCCGAAAATTCATTCTTAAAAAATTGCTTCTGCCCCATTTCGATCTGGAAGAAATCATTAATACCACCAAGAACTATAAAAGCAAACTGATCGAGTGGTCGCAAAAACACTCCAAGTCGCCTACCTTTGAGCATATTGACACCATAGATAAAGGCCATTACAAGGAATTCATTATTGAAGTAAAAGTAGATGACGAACCGATAGCCAAAGGACATGGTTTAAGCAAGAAGAAGGCCGAGCAAGATGCAGCCCGCGAGGCTTGTATTATTCTAGAACTAGAACAATGAGAACATATCGCATAGGTGGAGCCACTATAAACCAGACCCCACTCGACTGGAAAGGTAATCTTGAACGCATTAAAAAGGTGTTGGTTGAGGCCCGAAAAAATGGCGTAGAAATACTTTGTCTTCCCGAATTGTGCATTACCGGCTACGGATGTGAAGATTTGTTTCTAAGTCAATGGCTCCCCGAAAAGGCTTTGAGCCTCATCCCTCAGTTGGTTGCCGAAACGGAAGGGCTACTCACTACCCTTACCCTCCCCCTTCGCCACAAAGGATTGCTCTACAACTGCGCTATTGTGGTTAAGAACAAACAAATACTGGGTATATATGCTAAGCAATACATGGCACTAGATGGTGTACACTACGAACCCCGCTGGTTTAACCCATGGCCCATTGGCTTGGTAGAAGACTTTGAAATTGATGGAGAAACATACCCAATTGGCGACCTTACCTTCGATGTAGATGATTGGAAGGTAGGCTTCGAGATTTGCGAAGACGCATGGCGCGGACCCGTGAGACCTGCCTGCAGACTCAAAGAACGCGGAGTTAACCTTATTCTTAACCCTAGCGCCAGTCATTTTGCCATGCAAAAAACACTGGACCGCATTAAGCTTGTTGAAAACTCCAGCTTAGACTTTAATTGCACCTATGTATATGCCAATCTGCTGGGCAATGAGGCCGGACGCATGATTTACGATGGGGAAATTATGGTTGCCCAGCGAGGAAAAATACTGCTCAGAAACCAACTGCTCAGTTTCCGGGCATTTGAGCTATGCTATGGCGATTTCAAAGCCGATCAATCGACCCAAGAGAACAACGAAGCCGTTGCTCCGGTACTTTCCAAACAAGAGGAATTTCCCAGGGCCTGCGCACTGGCCCTTTTCGACTATATGAGAAAAAGCCGCACTAAAGGATACACCCTTTCGCTAAGTGGTGGAGCCGACTCAGCCACTTGTGCCATTATGGTGGCCGAAATGGTAAAAAGAGGTATTGAGCAGCTGGGAAAAGAGTCTTTCTGCTCAGCCATAGGCTTCGATGAGCTGGCTGAAAAACCCGAAAAAGAAATAGTCTACACCATTTTCAATACGGCCTACCAAGGCACTGTCAATTCCTCAGAGGCTACTTTAAATGCTGCTAAATATTTGGCAGATTCAATTGGTGCAAGATTTTACAGTTGGACCATCGACTCTTCCGTTGAAGCTTACACTTCAATTATTGAAACGGCACTCCACAGAAAATTAAGTTGGGAGCAAGACGACCTGGCCTTGCAGAATATTCAGGCACGCTCGAGAAGCCCCATTATATGGATGCTCACCAACATTACCAATACCTTATTGCTCACTACCTCGAACCGTAGCGAGGGCGATGTAGGTTATGCCACTATGGACGGAGACACCAGCGGTAGTCTGGCCCCTATTTCTTCAGTTGACAAGCACTTTATCAGGCAATGGCTTATTTATGCCCAGAAGGAAATGGGTTATGAAGGTTTAAGGTTCATCAACCAACTTCCTCCCACTGCAGAACTAAGACCACAAGACCAGAAGCAAACAGATGAAGACGATTTGATGCCTTACCATATAATGGTTGAAATAGAAAAGCTAGCTATTAGGGACCACAAATCTCCTTTAGAGGTTTTTACTGAATTGAAAGCTGCAGATCTTGAGCCGGAAGATTTGCTGAGGCAACACGTGAGGAAATTCTTTCGGCTTTGGAGCCGCAATCAGTGGAAACGGGAGCGCTTAGCACCAGCCTTTCATCTCGATGAATTCAACGTAGACCCCAGAACTTGGTGTCGTTTCCCTATTCTCTCGGCTGGTTTTGAGGAAGAATTAGCCTTATTATAAAGCTTAACAATTAGTTTTTTCGGTTTCAGGCTATTCAATCGGATTGCTTTCAGCAATTCGTATATCTTTGCTTTATGCACCAATTAACAGTTCTATCTTACTTTGTATGGGATCCAATGCGGGAGATTATCAAGGGTATTCAGCCCCCCGTATGGTATAGTGTACTTTTTGCTGCCGGTTTCATATTCGGCTACCAAATAATGGTCTACATTTTTAAGAAGGAGGGTAAAAACCCACTCAATGTAGATACACTTTCTGTTCATATGATTGTGGCAACCATTGTGGGCGCAAGATTAGGACACCTCATATTCTATGAACCAGAACGATTCCTGGCAGATCCCCTTGTATTTTTCAGAACCTGGGAGGGTGGTTTGGCAAGCCATGGCGCAGCCATATGCATACCCATTGCCTTATACCTCTATAGTAACTATGTGGTTAAGGTGGTAAAACCCAGACCATGGCCTTTAAAATTCATTAAACAAAAACGAGAGGGACAAAGCTATTTGTGGATTATAGACCGAATAGTGATTACCGTAGCCCTGGCCGGAGCCTTTATTCGCTTTGGTAACTTTGTAAACTCAGAAATTATAGGAAAGCCCTCAGAATCGGACTACGGGGTGGTGTTTGGTCGCGTAGCCGAAGAGGCTCTGGAAAAGGCTCCTTTAGGTATTGAAAGTGCTGAAGCTTCAAAAGGCAGTACGACCGAAAGGCGTGCTCCAGGTATTGTTCCGGTAGACCTCAGGTTAGTATTTGAAAACAGGCAACTATCAGAAGCTCAAGCACGAAAAATCATTGAAGATGATGTACGATTGATACTTCTGGGAAACCAATCGGTACAGGAGCATTATGCCCAACCCAACGAACCACTCGATTATGAAATTAACATTGTGGACCGTAAGGTGGAAGCCATAGTGCACACCTGGGGTATTGCAAGATATCCCGCACAGTTGTACGAATCGGCCACCTGTGTACTCCTTTTCCTTATTTTGCTAGGCATTTGGTTTAAATGGAAGTCGAAAACTCCTGAAGGCTTACTGTTCGGTATTTTCCTCATCTGGATATTTGGCCTTCGCTGGTTCCACGAACTATTTAAGGAAAACCAGGTTCCTTTTGAAAATGACATGACCTACAACATGGGGCAACTGCTCAGTATTCCTTTGGTACTTGTAGGGGTAATTATGCTGATAAGAGTCATAGTATTATCTAAGAAATCTTAAATCGGGAGTGTTCATAAAGTTATTCAGGCTGTGGTTGATTGTGGGGTGCATTTTATGTATTAAGTCCGGCACCTACGGACAAACTTTGCCTGATATTGACACCGCCTCGGTGGTCAAGATTGGTAAGATTTACGTTACAGGAAACAAGCGTACCCTGGAAAGCATCATTTTGCGGGAGCTTAGTTTTGCTGAGGGAGACCAAATTAAAGTAAGCGATCTAGCCGATAAAATAGTGCTGGACCAACAAAAGCTCATTAATACACGCTTATTTGTGACGGCCGAAATTGTGCCGCTTTTTCTTTCCTCCACCCAGTGCGAAGTACTCATTAGGCTACAAGAGCGATGGTACGTTTTTCCGGTTCCCATATTTAAGCTGGCCGACAGAAACTTTACGGAGTGGTGGGTGAATCAGAACAGAGATTTCTCCAGGGTAAACTATGGCATGCAACTATACCACCTTAACTTCTCAGGTCGAAACGACAGGTTGGTTGTCCGCACTCAGTTTGGCTTTACCAAACGCTACAGTTTTCAATATTCGGTGCCATATATAAACCGTGCTCAAACAGCAGGGCTCACCCTTTCTACTTCGTTCGATACCAATAAAACAGTGAGCTACGCCTCCGATGGTCACCTGCAACAGTTTGTGCAGAGCGAAGACGTAATTCGCAGAATATTCAGTACAACAGGAGCCATAACCTTTCGCCCCTCATTCTATAACCGGCATTCGTTCATTCTTAATTATAACAGAGGCTCCATTGCCGATACTGTTTTCCGTCTCAATAGTGAATACTTTCAGGCCAACACCCAGTTGCAACAGTACTTTGCTTTTGGGTATTCCTTTGTTCACGACCGCAGAGACTATGTTGCATACCCACTAACCGGTACAGAATTTACCTTCAACTTCAATCAGTTTGGCCTGGGAATATTCGATGACATAAACATGACCAGCACCCGGCTGGGCTATGGCACTTTCTCCCAGTTGAGCAAAAAACTCTACCTCGCCAACAGAGTAGACATTTACAAAAACTTCTCCGATGAAATTCCCTATCTGATTCGGGCTGGTTTTGGTTATAACCCCGATTTCATCAGGGGCTATGAGCGCTACGTTATTGAAAGTGACTTTTTGGCTTCATACCGTACGGCTTTGCGCTACGAGGTGCTTAAAGGAGTTAAGCAAATCAACCCTAGAAGTATGATCGACCAATTTAGAACATTACCTTATGCTTTCTACTTAAAGGTGTTTTTGGATACCGGCTATGCCGGAGATTCACTGGCTTCTAACATCAACAACTTCTACAACAATCAGTGGATTGGTAGTGTAGGTGTGGGTCTGGATATTGTCACCTACTACGATTTTGTGGTTCGACTGGAGTATAGCATTAACCGTGAAGGAAGCACGGGCTTCTTCTTCAATTTCAGATCGGCACTTTAGATTATTTTCCCCATCTAAACCCCTAATTTCCTATATTCGGAAGTGCGAAGAGTAACACTCACTTTTTTTCTATTTATTCAACTAATCTTTGTGGCGAACGCACAATTGGCCGGTGTTCCTCCCAAAGGCCCTGTTTCTCTGGCTCTTGGTGGAGTATCTGCTTCTACGGCCAATGAATGGTCGGTTTTCAATAATCCTGCCGGGCTTATTGCCAATGAAGGCATTAATACAGCTTTTAGCTATCAAACCATTTTCAACTTTGCCCCCTTTAATACGGTCATGGCCGCTGTGAACCATGAGACCAACTGGGGAACGGCCTCCTTTGGAGTATATCGCTTTGGAGACGAGCTTTTTAGCAACCAAATGGCCAGCCTTGGTTTTGCCCGAAAAATTGGCATTATGAGTCTTGGAGCTAAAACCAGCGTATTACAATACCATATCGATGGTTTTGGCAAAAGGGCCACTTTTATTGGCGAAATGGGCGTATTAGCTGAGTTCACGGAGCAGTTACATTTTGGTGCCCACGTATATAACTTCACCCAATCGGTAATTGCCGAAGAAAGTGGCGAACGCGTGCCAACTATCATTCGCTTGTCGCTCAAATATCAACCCGATGAGGCCTTGGCTATTTATATGGAGGGCGATAAGAATGTAGAAGACAAACCGGATCTACGCCTGGGCATAGCCTATGGTCTTATGGAAAACCTTGAGTTGAGAACAGGTTTTTCTACCCAAACCAATCGGCACTCTTTTGGAGCGGGCCTTACACTCAAGAAATTTAAGATTAATTATGCCGTCCGCTCCAACCGCGGCACAGGCGCTACGCATAATTTTGGGCTCGGCTACCAAATTAAGCAACCATGAAAAAGTGGGTACTTCCGGCTTTGATTTTGCTGCTCGTAATCAGCCATTTTCCACTAAGGGCCCAAACACGGGAAAATTTTGATTTACAGCTTTTTATTGAATCACTCTTCAATACTCAAGAAGAATCGCTGAACTATGAAGACCTGTACGAGCGTCTTCTACTGCTTTACGAAACACCGGTAAACATCAACACAGCCTCCATCGAGGACCTCAGAGGCTTGTACATACTTTCTGACCCACAAATAGATTCGCTGAAAGCCTACATTGCTCGCAATGGCAAACTGCTCACCGAATATGAGCTTCAACTAGTGCCAGAGTTCGACCTGGCCACTATAGAGAAAATTCTACCATTTATTACCATAAATGCACAAGACCTAACTACCGACAACCGGCCTCTCTGGCAACGTATTTTGAGCGAAAGAAACCACTACTTCATATACCGTTATGAGCAAACCTTAGAGAAAAAAAGAGGCTTTGATCCTCCGGAATCTCCCACCGATACGCGCTATGCAGGTAGTAGAGGTAAACAATACCTTCGGTATCGGGTAGCAAAACCGGGAGATTTTAGCTTTGGCTTTACTACCGAAAAAGATCCGGGCGAAGCCATTGTTTGGGATCCTGACAGCAAGCGCTATGGCATGGACTTTTGGTCTGCACATGCCATGCTTGAGAATAATAACCAATGGAGAAAGGTAATAGTGGGAGACTACCAGTTGCAATTTGGGCAAGGGCTCATATTTGGAGCAGGTTTTGCCATTGGAAAAGGCTCCGAAACCATCAATACGCTTGAAAGGGTAAACCTCGGCATTCGGCCTTATACTTCCGTGTTAGAAGGTGGCTTTTTGCGAGGGGTTGCGGCTACATATTCGCTCTCCGAGAAGGTAGCCCTAACCGCTTTTTTCTCACGCTTAAAACAAGATGCCGCATTGCAAGAAGATGAAGAAACCTTTGAGCAATATTTTTCATCCATTCAAACCTCGGGGTTCCACCGCACCCCATCAGAAATTGATAATAAAAAACAAATTACCGAAACAGTGGCCGGGGCAAACCTTCATTTCAAAGTGAATGGAAGAACTCAGCTGGGCTTTGTTATCAGCAACAACAACTTTAACATCCCTATACAGCGTAGCAATCAGGGTTACAATCTATTTGAGTTTTCGGGCCAAAGCAATAGCAACGGCAGTGTTTATGCCAACTTCAACATCAACAAATTCAGGTTTTTTGGTGAAGCAGGTGTTTCCAAAAGTGGAGGAAAAGGCGGAGTGTTAGGGCTCACCACCACCCTATCTCCCAGGGTAGACTTTGCTCTGTTATGGCGCAACTACAGTCGGGATTTTCACGCCCTTAGGGGAGCTTCATTTGCAGAAGGAAGCCGCAACATTAATGAAAGCGGTATTTATTGGGGACTTAAATACACCCTGAACCGATCGCTCTTTGTAACGGCCTACTACGATTCTTTTCAGTTTCCTTGGCTCAGATACCGGGTAAATGCCCCTTCGGAAGGCAACGACTACCTACTACGAGTCAATTACTTACCCAACTCAAAAGTCCATTCTTATATTCAATACAGAAAAAAGACCCGCGAAGAGAACGCCACAGAAACAGATACCGGCAACACCATAATAAGACCCGGAGTCAGGCAGCAGGTTTTGGTCAACTTTGACTATCGGCTGGCTCCCGGCCTTTCACTAAAATCGAGAGTTCAATACAGCCATTTTCAGCTATATACAGAAAAGAATGATGGATATGCCTTTATACAAGATGCGGTGTATGATTTCGGTAAACTTATTCTTAGTGGCCGCATAGCACTATTCGATACAGAGGGAGCAAACAACAGGCAATATGCCTATGAGAGAGATGTATTGTATTCTTTTTCAATTCCTGCCTATAGTGGTGAAGGCGTTAGAAACTACATTCTCATTCAATACAAAGCGAGTAGAAAGTTAGACCTGTGGGCCAGGTGGGCAAGAACGCGCTATTACGATAGAAAAACCATAGGAAGCGGACTCGAAACCATTGAAGGCAATCAGCGCACCGATGTAAAGTTTCAGATTCGCTACAAGCTCAGGTAAAGGCAGGCAATCACCGGCCCCTGTTATTACATTGGATATCACATATAACCTTACTAGTTAAGGTCTTAGCAAGAGTAATACTTGTCTATAATTTTTTTCTAAAATTATAATCGATCCATTCAACCCATTTGATTTGTTGGGCAAAACAAACTTTGATAATTTCCAAGTCTGAAAACCTATTGAAATGAATATGAAACTTAAAGCGATAATACTGCTTTGTGGCCTATCAGTTTCAGTGGCATTTGCCCAGAAGAAGGCCGATAGAAAAGACCATGAGCGATGGCAGCAATATGCCAAATACTACATGGAAATAGACATGGACGTAAATACCAACCGATTTACGGGAGTACAAAAACTGGAATATACCAACAACTCTCCTGATGAACTGGACAAGGTGTTCTATCACCTATATTTTAATGCTTTCCAGCCGGGAAGCATGATGGACGTACGATCCAGAACCATTGATGACCCAGACAGAAGAGTGGGCGATAGAATCTCTAAACTCTCTGACGATGAAATAGGCTACCAAAAAATTCTTTCCCTAAAGCAAAACGGCAAAGATGTAACGTATAAGGTAGAAGGCACAGTACTCGAAGTTTCACTCAATGAGCCTATTAAACCGGGACAAAAAGTAACCTTTGACATGAACTTTGAAGGTCAGGTTCCGGTACAAATTCGCAGAACCGGAAGAGACAATGCCGAGGGCGTACGCTACACCATGACTCAGTGGTTTCCTAAACTGGCCGAGTATGACTATCAGGGCTGGCATGCCGATGAATACATAGGCCGCGAGTTCTATGGGGTATGGGGCGACTTTGAGGTAAAAATTTCGATTGACAAAGACTATGTTGTTGGTGGTACCGGTTATCTTCAGAACCCACTAGAAATTGGCCACGGATATGAAGACAAAGGACAAACCGTAAAACAAAAAGTGAAGAATGGTAAGCTTACCTGGCACTTTGTGGCTCCTAATGTTCACGATTTTGCCTGGGCAGCCGACCCAGACTACATTCACGACAAGCTGACCATGAAAAACGGAATGGAGCTTCACTTCTTCCACCAAAAAGGTCAGAATGAAGAAAACTGGGAAAAGCTCATGCCTTTGGCTGAAAAAGCTTTTGAATATGCCAATAAACACTTCGGCCAATACCCTTACAAGCAGTTCTCTGTTATTCAGGGAGGTGACGGAGGCATGGAGTACCCAATGTCTACCATGATTACAGGTATGCGAGGTAGTCTGCTAGGTGTAACTGTGCATGAAGCCATGCACGATTGGTACCATGGAGTATTGGGCAACAACGAAGCCCTGCACCCCTGGATGGACGAAGGGTTTACTTCTTATGCCACTTCTCGCATCATAAGCCACATAGCGGGTCGCGATACAGCCGAAGAAACTATTGAGAACTTGGGAATGCCGGCCAATGGTGGTTACCTGAGATTGGCCACCAGCGGAGTAGAAGAGCCTCTAAGCACTCATTCAGATCACTACCATCTAAATGGTGCCTACGGAGCAGCTGCTTATAGTAAAGGCTCCGTTTGGATGAGCCAGATGGGCTATGTAATTGGAGAGAAAGCCCTTAACAAAGGACTCTTAGAGTATTTTGAAACATGGAAGTTTAAACACCCTAATCCGAACGATGTTCTACGCGTATTTGAGCGTGTTTCGGGTCTGGAGCTAGACTGGTACAATGAGTATTTTGTGTACACTACTAAAACCATTGACTACGGAGTGAAAGAAGTAGTTGGCGAAAACAACCGCACCAAAGTTACACTCGAAAGAGTTGGGTTAATGCCTATGCCAATGGACGTAGTCGTAACTTACAAGGATGGGACCAAAGAGGTACACTACATGGCGTTGCGCATGATGCGAGGTGAAAAACCAGCCGAAACCAACGACCCGCGCGTGGTACACCCTGACTGGCCATGGACTCACCCTACTTATGAATTTACTATCAATAGACCAGCCTCGGAGATTGCCTCCGTTGAAATCGACCCATCAGGACGAATGGCCGATGTGAACCGCGAGAACAACGTTTGGAAAGCGGAAGCTATCGATAGCAAAAAATAATTAGGCTCTTGCCTGCAAACGCGAAAATCCGGCTTGTATAAACAGGTCGGATTTTTGCTTTTAAAAAGCTTTCAACAATTATTAACTTAAACAAAAACGCACCATTATGACAAAATCTACTCTATTCCTGTTTGTTCTACTTCTAATTTGCTCATGTAATTCTAAACCAGAATTCAAGATCCAGGGTACCATTGAAAACTATGAGGGCTATGTATTTCTTCGCTATGGAAATTACGTAGACAGTACGCTTACAGAAGATGGACGGTTTGAATTTACGGGGTCGGTTGAGCACGTACGTAACGCCACCATTACTCATAAGGCCGATGGAATATACAGCGCACAATTCTTCTTAAACAATGAGGAAATATCGCTTAAAACAACTTATAAAGAGCCATTCATTAGGCTCGTTGAAGTACACAGCTCCACAAACAGCCAAATGAAGCAAATTCTTAGCGACCTTGAAGGAATTATGGAGGATGAGCAAAAACTGAGAGGCAATGCCCTTTACTTATACATGGACTCCATAACTAAACTCTATCCCAGAAACGAATTTATAGCAGAACTTACTTCAGAAGTAGTCACCAGTGACTTTATTACCATTGATCAGTCACAGCAACTATTATCTACCATAGACACCACCCTTCTCGATCCGCTAGACCTGAAGTCCGTTATGCTCTCTTTAGACCGACAGGAACGAATAAACCCGGGAGATCCTTTTCCCGACTTCTCCTTTGAAGGGTTCAATGGTGAAACTTATACCCAAAACAGTTTTTCGGATAGGTATGTTCTGATAGACTTCTGGGCTACCTGGTGTGCTCCTTGCATTAAAGGGTTTGGATCATTACTGCCAGTTTACGAGGAATTAGAGGGAAAATTGGAAGTGCTTGCAGTATCGATCGACTCCAACAAGGAATTTCCTTTAAAACACCTGAATAATAAGAATTACCCATGGAAGCAGGCTTTTGCTGAAAAAGGGTTTCAAAATCCTTTTCTGGAACAGCTAGGAGTTGTTTTTCTTCCATTCTATTATTTGATCAGCCCGGATGGCGAAATTCTGGCAATCAATCCGAAAATAGACGAAATTCCGGAACTCATTAACAAACGTTCGAGCCTCAAAGAGGTTCTAAAGTAATGGACATAGGAAAAATCTTAATGGGGGTTGTTTATATCATGGCCGGGCTAATGCACTTTGTAAAGCCCAAGCTGTATATGAAAATAATGCCCCCTTACCTCCCACTCCACCGAATACTGGTTTATCTCAGTGGCCTGTTTGAAGCACTTTTTGGAGCCCTATTGCTTATCCCAAGCACTCAAAACATTGGAGCTTGGGGTCTTATTGCCACGCTGCTAGCCGTATTCCCGGCCAACCTCTACATGCTCACTTCTTATAAGGGTAAAAAACGCTGGTACAAAGTCGCACTTTGGCTGAGACTCCCCCTACAGTTTGTGCTCATATACTGGGCCTGGCTGTATGCCTAATAACAAGCCGTGTATTCACTCAAACAATAAAGACCTGAAAATCAACATACTATAAAAGTTTCGTAATTTTATTTTCAATGTTTGAACTTTAATGTTTAAACACCAGTTAACTTCCTGAACTTCGAAAAAATTAAACAAACAATTATGAGAACATTTAATGTACCCACCCGAGATGAGGTTAGTGTTGAGAGTCAGCAACTTTTCGATGCACTAGAGAAAAAGCTAGGCATGGTGCCTAATCTATATGCCTCTATAGGATACTCCGGCAATGCCCTTGCTTCTTACCTAACCTTTCAGGATGCACAAGCCCAAGGCACATTCAATGCAAAACAGCGTGAAGCCGTAAACCTGGTTGTTTCGCAAGTTAATGGTTGCACTTATTGCCAGGCAGCACACACCACTCTGGGGAAAATGAATGGCTTTACAGAAGAAGAAACCATAGCACTAAGACAAGGTCGCTCTTCCGATGCCAAACTGAACGCCATTGTTGGTTTAGCCAAGAGCCTTGTAGAAAATCGTGGAAGAGCCTCAGAAGATAAAGTAGAAGAATTTTTGGCTCAGGGATATGATCAGGCAGCCCTGGTAGACCTGGTTGCCCTTGTGGCGAGTAAAACCCTTGCCAATTACGTGCACAATCTATTTGATTTTGCCATAGACTTTCCTGAAGCACAGCCCTTAGAAGAGGCTATTAATGCTTAAAAGCATAGACGAAAACCATTAAAGGTAGAGTTAAGTGTGTGTTGGTTGAGGGCTGCCCGGCTTAGTCGGGTGGCTCTCTTTGTTCATAGGCAATCACAGCGAAGCACCACCAGCCAAGAGCTTTATTAATGTGGGAACATTAGTATATTTAAAAATCGTTCGAGTAGCCAAGAAAACGCCCCACTATGGAAGAACAGTTAAAAAATGGTGAATTCCTTAATGAACAACAGAGGTTGCGCGTAAATCTTCAGTATACTGCAGCCTGGTTGGGCGAAAAAATTTCGGCTTTTCTGAAGCCCTATGACATTACTCAACAGCAATTCAATGTGCTTTCTATTCTCGATAAACAATTTCCAGAGCCTATTAGCACCAAAGAGATCAGGGAACGAATGATTGTAAGTAATGCCGACACCTCTCGATTGGTTGATCGTTTGTGTAGCAAAGGCCTGATTTGGAAAAGACCTTGCCCGCACGATGGCCGTTTGGTTCAGGTTTTTATTGCCGAAAGTGGACAAAAACTGCTGCAACAAGTTAATACCCACATGCCCCAACTGGATGCGGAGATGGACAATCTGTCGGAAAAAGAACTGCTCATACTCAACCAGCTTTTAAACAAAATGAGATTTAGAGTTAAGAGCAGCTCTCCGGCCTAACCTTCTTCCCAAGCCTCCTTCTTCTACCGGCCAATTGCTCTCTGTGCATTGATTCAGCCATATAAAAACAGCCGCTACTTCCCTTCCTGTCTCTCCTCTCATTCCCCATTGTTCGTAGTTTATCGTCTTAGCACCCGATACAGAGTATAGGTAGAGCCAACACACAACACACTAAATATCCACCGGGGCTCAACTACACCAACCAAGGGTAGGCCAATCAATGCCCCTACTGCAGCACCTATGTCTTTAGCTGTTGAGAGCTTGGCAAACGCATTGTAATTCTCCCGGGTTGAACTTCTTTGCAAAGCAAACAAAGGCATGCAAACATTATTGACCGCAGCGGCTGCGAACACTATTACTAAAGCCTCAACTATAATACCTCCGGCCATAAAGCCTAAGGCAACACATATCAACACAGAAGATAAGGCAAACACCAGTCTATGACCGTAACGCCTAATAGCAGAGCCTGTTAAAGGAGCCAGTATAATCTGAAAAACCCTTCTCATAGAGATAAAAATTGCTGTATTCATCAGCACATGTTCCGACCAGAAATTGGCATGGGACCGCAGCAGTATGCTAACTGTCACTACCACAAATCCATCGATTAGAAAGGAGGAAATAAATACCCATGCATCGAGCCAATTGGGCTTTTGAAAACGTACGACTTCTTTTAGCACTACCTTAGCCTTAGGATTTGGAAGGTTGTGGAGTAATGCCATCCCCATGAGCGTGGCCACGGCAGAAGTAAGGAATACTGGTGAAGCCCCCCATGTTGTTAGCACTATTGGTCCAAACCAATAGGCAAGCACCGGCCCAAGCTCTTTAATCGATGTAGCTATACCCAGGGCTTCTCCTTTGTGCGGTGCTACTTGTACATACTGAACCGAAGCAAATCGAAACATGGAGTAGCTGATTCCCCAAACAACCCGCACAAGCAACCAAAACCATAAAGGCATTTCAAAGGCATAAGACATTGAGGTGAGAGCTGCCAAACAGATTGCCATACTTACAATATGCTTAAGTCCTGTGACCGCGGCCAGAGCATTGACCCATCGATTTGATAAAACCCGGACAAACTTATTAATGCTTAATATGGCTCCTACTGAAAAGGCGTTTAACTCTAAGGTTGTAGCATTTAATGGCAGGTAGGCATAGAGAAAAGCATCGGCCATGCCTCCGAGCGTCATGGCCAAAGAAGATCGAACTGTTGGCCTCAACGACAGGGTTGCATTCTCCACTTCTAACCGGCCAGAGTTTGCCTGTGTTGAGCGCATCTAACCACAGCAGGCAGAAGCGTGCGCATGAGTAACCGTGGCAGTGGTTCCACAACCACACCCTTCCTCTCCTTCTGCCTTTTTTACCTCATCCAGTTTACAACACGCTTCAGTGTTTTCAGTCGGGGCCCCTCCACAACATCCTGCAACTTCACTATCAGACTCCGCTGGGCTACTCACCGATCCGCAACAAGATAAATCGCCCTCATTGGTAGAACCACAAACCCCGGTCTCCGGCAAATCTAACTCCACTCTTCTAGCTCCTTCTATATCGCCATCTAGCCAAGCGGCAATACTCCTCACTTGTTCATAGCCTGTAGCCATTAAGAAAGTAGGTGCCCTTCCGTAGCTTTTCACCCCTACCACATAAAAATTGGTTTCAGGTTGTTTGAGCTCCAACTCTCCATGCGGACGTACCGTACCGCAACTGTGTATATTGGGATCTATAAGCTCTGCCAACTGAGGCACACATTCAAGTGCAGGGTCTCGCGCCAACCGAATTTCTTGCAGCATCGAAAAATCGGGCCGGGCTCCGGTGTTCGCAATAATCTCATCGATTGCAGAAACCGTATGATCTTTGCCCTCTAATAAACCATGAACAGCAATGGTTCCATCTTCTGAGCTTACTCTATCAATGTAAAAGGGCATGTGCAGGCTCAGCTGGCCGGAGTTAACTAACTGTTCTATCCTTGTGCCTAAAGCTCCCCTTGCTTCCAAAGCATCTTGCTCTCTACCACCATAAAGCTTTGAAAGACTCTCTGAGTGAAGTGCCCAATGTAGCCGGGTATTGGGGTAATCTACCTTTAACTCGGCCAAACTAAGCAATGAGTTAATGGCTGAATGGCCTCCACCAACTACGAGAACCGACTTGTTGGCATATCGCTGTTTATCTTTTCCCAGAATATCCGGAATACGGTAAGCAATTTTATGCCGATGTTCATGCTCACCTTGTGCAAAACTACCTCCTGAGCCAATGGGATTGGGGTTTTGCCATGTGCCTGAAGCATCAATTACCACAGATGCCTCAAAAGATAAGTTCGTTTCTTCCTGCCTAACCCAGATTACAAAAGGCGAAGAATCTCTGTTGTGAGAATTCACCTTGGTGATTCCTTTTTTAGTGATGCTTAAGACGGTGGAATTCAGGTGTAGATATGGTTTTACTTTAGGGTGCCCGGCCAACGGCCTCAGGTATTGGTTCACCAAGTCCGCCCCGGTGGGCAGAACCTCACGGTCGGGTTCAACCCAGCCCGACTTTGACAATATCTCCTTTGCCGCTTTGTCTATGTTGTAGCGCCAGGGTGAAAACACTTTTACATGCTTCCAGTCTGAAACATTATGACCAACTTCAGGGCCATTTTCGAATATGAGAAAAGGGATATTTCTTAACGCCAGATGAGAGGCAGCCGCTAATCCTACAGGGCCTGCTCCTATTATGGCAACAGGTAGTTCTCTATTGATTGTCATCATTTTATATCGTTTTGCCAAACAAGACGGACAAAGGGTAAAATGATGCAGGCGGGCTTATGATTTACAACAGACTAAATTAACCTGAGTTCGATGTACAAAAGGAACGTCATGCTGGAAAAACAGGCCTTAAACTCCCAAAAAGGGCTGTTTTATCCGATATCTCGACAGAGCCTAAATGAGATTGCGGATATTTTCCTTTGTGTATGTGAAGTTTTCACAGGAAAATTCCGCAATGACGTCCTAAGAGGGGATATTTTACTACTTAGTTACATCGAACTCAGGTTAATTTAGACTTGTGCTTAGGGCAGACATAAAAAACCCAGACCTACTAAGTAAGCCTGGGTTTTGTAATGTTCTTACTATTAAGTAATCTCCTTTATCTGGAGAACACAAACCGTAGATTCAATCCAAATCCATCTACGTTAAAATCTGTTTCGTCTATTAATCGGAAGCCCGGTCTCCAGTCCATTCCTAAAACCAGCGGTACGTCTCTGAACTGGTATTCGATACCAATTTCGCCCACAGCACCTAAGGAAAAGTCATCTCCAATGCCCAAAAATGGCCCTGCCCCTACATACCAGAAGAAGGTTTCTCCTTCTGCTTCAAAAGGTTTATAGAGAAAGTCCCATAGGGCATCTATACCTAATACATCATTGCTCAACGATAGATCGGCATGTATTCGGCTAAACTGACCTGAAGAGAATACTGCGTCTACAGCAAAATCACCGGCAGTAACGTTTCCGAAACGAACACCAAGCTCCTGGCCTTGTGCAGTCAGAGAGCCTGCTGTAAGTAATGCAACCAGTACGAATAGTCTTCTCACGAGTTTCATCTTACCTTTTTAATTATTTCTCTACCGTAATTACATACTCACCCGCCAGGCCGGCACGTACCGGCCCATTCGATTTAGTAAAACTGAATACAAATTTACTCAGAGATAAACTCTGAATAGTGATTTGCTTTCCATCATCTAACACTACGGCATTGGCATTGGTATCTGCCCACTCCCAAGTACCACTAGCCCTAAAAAGGTCTCCGGCATTGGTAGTGGTATATGTTCCCTGAGCAAACGATAGTGCGAAGCCCGGGTAATTCGCACTTACATTGCTCCCATCTACCTTAATACTACCGAACTGTCCCAGTGTCCATTGTCCGGCCAGTTTTTCGTAGGTCAGCTCTTGTGCTGTGGGTCCTGTGGGATCGTCATTGTCACAGGAAATACTCAATAAAGCCACCGCGGCTATTAGTATGTAGGTATATATGCGGTTGGTTTTCATCCTTATTCTTTTGCTTTTTGTTTTATGATCTACAGTCTTGGGTTATTTTCTAATCAACACCTTCTTCCTCACGAGTGACTTTTCATTGCTGAACTGTATAATGTACAGGCCACTTTCAAAGCTAGCCACATCAATAGTCAGCTCCGGTTGGTCATAACCTTTCTTCTGAAGTAAACTCACCCCTGATGGATTTATCATTTGAATATCAACAGGTTTTCCGTTTAGTTCACTAAGGTCAATAGTCACCTGTGTAGAAGCAGGGTTCGGGAATACACTAATCTGCTCTTCCTGAATCTGGTCGTTATCTACTCCCGTCACAATTACTCCTTCGCCAGACAAGCCCACTTCAATCACATTGTCTTTGATTCTGCTGGTAATATCGAAGTTGAACACAACTACACCTTGATATACTCTGGCCTCTCTTGGTCTGAAGACAGCAGTAATTGGTTTGGTTTCACCCGGCCCTACCTGCACTGAACCAGGAGTAATACTGAAGCCTTGAGAGGAGCTAATTACCCTAACCTCAGTGGCAGCATCTCCATTGTTGGTCACCGTCCAGCTCTTGGTGCTGCTCAGACCAAGTATGGTAGCATCGAATACGCCATCTCCTTCAACTACAATAATTGCTTCAGGTTCGTTGGTGACGGTTATGGTAAGTACTTTTTCAAAAGTTCCATTGAATCCATCATCTGCCTTCACTCGAATGCTATAGCTGGCCTTGGTTTCAAAGTCGAACACCACATTGGTCTTTAATGTATTGCCACTTATAGTGAAGGCTGCATTATCTGTATCGCCCGTACCAGAAACAAGGGTATAGGAATGAGAATCTCCGGCATCGGCATCGGTACTGGTTAATGTACCTATAGTGGCTCCTACCGCATTGTTCTCCTGAATACTGGTTGCTGAAAGTGTAATGTTGGTTGGAGCAAAGTTGGTCGTGTAAACCTGACCTTCGAATGCAGCCGCCAACTCATTGCCGGCCTCATCTTTAATTGTTCCATCTGCTTTCGCATTCAACTTCAGGGTACCTTCACCATTAAGACCCTGGATAGTTACCGTATAGGTTTTGTTATCTGTTGTAGTTACGGTTCCTACAGTAGCTACTGCAGTTCCTGTGGCAACTACTTCGAAGTCTGTGGCATCTACACCGTTTACTACTTCACTAAAGGTAACGGTGTATTTTCTGCTGGTTGTTCCTGTTGGTATTTGATCGGCTTCGGCTCTCGAAATGCTGCTCACCTGTGGAGCAGTTCCATCGAAGGTAGTACTCACCGTATTGGCCGATGCCGCACTGGTATTACCAGCCTGATCGTTAACTGTTCCGGCAGGAATAGCAACGCTCACCGTACCATCGGCAGCAGGAGTGATAGTTACTCTCCAAACAGAACCGGCTGTAACTACTTCCAGATTAGACGCTACTCCGTTGGTCACAGTAAGGTCGGTAAGCTCAAAGCCTGTTACCGGCTCATCGTAAGTTACAGTGGTTGAGAAGGCCGCATTGGTTAAAGTTCCGGCAGAAGTACTTAGTGTAGGAATAGCTCTGATTCCGTCTACCAGTATGGCTGCGGTTGACCCTACATTGTTCAGTCCTGTAATGGCATCTACATTGAACTCATCCTTCATGGTTGCCCCATTGAGATCAATTGAGCTTGCCAGAGCAATACCATCTGTATCAAGGTCACCTTCGGTTATTGTATAACGGAAGGTGGCTGTGGTAGCTGCAGACACAGTACCTACAAGGTTTGCCTTCACTGTTTTCGAACCAATGGTTACATCGATACTTGGTGTGCCAGTAATTGTTATTGGCAAACTGAAGGTGGCCTGGAAGTCCAGTTCATCACCTATACCATAGATATCAGCCGTTGGTACTGACACGCTCGTTACTACTGATGCTGCTACGGTTGTAAATGTCCATGACGTATTATTGCTTATACCTGCATAGGCATTCTCAAAATTGTCTTCGAAAGCCCCGGCATCTATCATTACATAGAACTCTGTCGATGGTGGTAACAAAGCATTGTCAGGATTAATAGTAATGACTCCACCTGTTATGCTCACTTTGTTGCTGTTTACATCGATAGTTTCTAGCACACTATTGTCGCTGCTTTTCTTAATGGTAATAGAGCCTGTACCTTTCACCATTGACTCATCGAATGTGAGTACCAGGTTTTGGTTTGGCAACACATCTACTTCATTGTCTGCCGGTGAGAGAGTTGGTGCTGAAATTCTACTCTTCATTTCAGTTTGACTGGTTGCAGCCACACCCTCATTATTGCTATCGTCAGTGAGTGTTACACTCACCGTAAGCACACCATCGTTGAGACCCGACAGGTCGGCAACCAAAATCTGCTCATCGGCAGAAGTTATGGTTCCACTACCGGTTACCGCTGTTCCTCCTTCACTGGAAGTTATGCTGTAGTTATAAGTTGTTCCTACTTCTGCATCGGCAAAAGTGATGGTACTGGTTGTCAACTCGGTAGAGTTAATCAGGCCATCGTCAAAACTTATGGTATAACCTGCAGGTGCGGTGTTATCATCGTCATCTAAAATGGTTACAGTAGCAACATCGCTCACATCTACGGCTAGCGAAGTAGCTGCCAAACCAGACATGGATATAGTTAAGGTTTCGGTGTCTTCTTCCACTCCATCGTCTACCGGTGTCAGCGTAAAGGTCTGAGTTTCCCCTGCCGTACCATTAAAGGTCAGTGTTTGAGAAACAATAGCCTGATAGTCATCTCCTACCAGAGCTGTAACATCTGCTGTACTCACATTGATGGTAAAGCCTCCATCTACCGGGTTATCCAGGGTAGCGGTAAGGGTAATATCTCCTTCTCCTTCAATTGCTTGTACATCTTCTATGGTCACCGCAGCCTGATCGTCATTGGTAATGGTAACGGTCGCTCCATCGGTTACATCAATATCGCTTGTAGAAACCGTATTGGCTATCAGGTTATTCATTAGCACCTGAATTGTCTCATTGGCCTCTAGCTTGTTGTCTGAACCTAAAGTAATGGTAACGGTCTTGGTTTCACCGGCCGTACCTACAAAGGTAATGGTCTGGTCAACCACAGCAGTATAATCATTATCGGCAATGGTTGCTGTTCCATCTACGGTTGACACGTCAACGCTGAATCCTCCGTCTACGGCTTTGTCAAGTACAAGTGAAACGGTCGTGCTTCCATCGTCTTCATCAGCGCTCACATCGGCAATTGTTACAGTGGCCTGGTCATCATCCATAATGGTATAGGTGTGCACCGTATTGGCTCCAAGTATGGAGTTGGTTGGATTAGACAGTGTAATGATCACCGTCTCGTCCAGCTCAACTATTTCATCGTTCACTATTCCGGCTATCGCAATATTCTCACTTGTGCTATTGGCTGCAAAAGTAAGCGTACCACTGGCCAATGTGTAATCGGTTCCATTGGTTGCTGTACCGGTTACCGTGTAATCTACAGTAATGGTATTGGAGCTGGCCAAATCATTGTTCACCACAATGCTGGCAGAGCCTACAGATTCTAAACCAGACGAGGTAGTTGTAGCAAAAGAAATTACTGGTGTATCATCATCTTCTGTAACTACAGATACGGTCTGATCTGCCAAAGCGTCAAAGTCGTCATCACTGCTGGCATCGTCTACAGACAAGGTAATTGTCGTGGTTTGATCTCCATCCAGATCCGAATCGTCTTCTCCGGTAATGGTTACTGTTTGTGGAGTATACCAGTTAGTCGGAGTAAAGGTAATGGATGAGGCATCGACCGTGGCCTCACCGGTATCACCACTAGTAATATTTATCACCACGTTGCTGGCCGGCTCTGCGGTAAGCACCACGGTAAAGTCATCGGTAGTACCTACTTCTGAAACGGATGCTGTGGTTTTAGACAAAGTAAAGCCTGCTACATCATCATCGGTATTATCTACCGAAACCGTTTTATCTCCCAGCGCATCGAAATTATCGTCACTGTTATTGTCGTCTATTGACAGGGTGATATTAAAGGTCTGTGTTCCATCAATAATATCATCATCAACTCCTGTAACGGTAACGGTCTGAGGCGTATCCCAATCTGAAGGAGTAAAGGTCAATGTCGATGAGCTTACTGTCCCTTCGCCTGTGTCTCCACTGCTTACGTTGATTACTACATCGCTGCCCGGACGAGCATCCAATACAACTGTAAAGGTATCTTCTCCTCCGGCTTCTGTAACAGAAGTACCACCATCTGTTTCGGTTACTGTAAATCCTGGAGTTATCTCGGAAATGGTTGGCACATTTACTTCGCCAGACACATTGCCTGCGGCATCTACTGCCTGAACTACAAAGTTATTGTCAGAGTCTGCCGTTAAATTCACAGAGAAACTCCACGAACCTCCCGATACTGTGGCACTTCCTAAAGAGGTGCTGTTGTCGGCCGATCCGTCATTATCCACATCGGCATAGGCATGAACCGTTACTCCATCTTCTGCATGCGTTCCACTAATTGTTTGCGCAGCAGCGTCTACTGTTATTGCCATAGAAGGCGTAGTAACTATTGGCTCAGCCGGATTGGTGCTATCTTCTATTATGGTTGGCACATCTACATCGGACGAGATATTACCTGCGGCATCCATGGCTCGAACCACAAAGTTATTGGCTTGATCTGCCGTAAGGCTTACATTTAAACTCCATGCATTGCCACTTACTGTAGCATTGCCCAATGAGGTTGCGTTATCTGCCACACCATCGTTGTTGGCATCGGCATAGGCATGAATAGTAACTCCATCTTCTGAGTGTGTTCCACTAATTGTTTGGTTATCGGCATTTACCGTAGCCGATGTAGTAGTTACAATAGGGTCTGCCGGAGCAACATTGTCTACCAACACAGCCGAAGTATTAGGCAAGGTTGGTAAAGTGCTATTCAGGGCATTGCGAGCCGCATCTTCAACCCCCAGGTCACCTACATTGAATGAGCTAATTTCTATACCATCAGAATCGTTTTCGCCACCAACAGTGAAAGACAATACCCAGGTATCCGTTCCATTTCCTGAAGAATAGAAGGCACTTCTTGGGGTTCCTCCTACATTGACAACTAAGTGAGGAGGTTCACACGAGCTACCTTCATCAAAGTTAACCGCCTCGCTAAAGGTTACCGTAAACTCTAAATTGTCACCTGATTTGTACGATCCGTCAGCCGGTGCGGTAATGGAGACAATTGTTGGCAAGCTAACATCATAAGTTACTTCTGTTGAGCTAACAGTTGTAGCCGTATTGCCCGCCTCATCTGTTCCATCAAAGCTGATGGTATATACAGAACCATCTACCAAAGTAGGAGCATTTGTGAGAGCTGCTATTCCTCGCACTCCGGCACTTAACTCACCACCTGTCAGATTCACTACATGAGGAGAGCTGGCATCGGCCGTTCCCCCTGTTCTTGTAAAGGTGATTGTTCCTGAAGCCAGGGTCTCAGAAAGGGTGTAGCCTACTCTGGCATGGTTAACCGTGCTACCCGAACTTGGGCTCACAGCACTGAATACCGGAGAACTACTATCGAAGGTAACTGATGAACTGCTTACTGTGGTAGCTGAATTACCCGCAGCATCCGTTCCATTGAATGAGATGGTGTATACCGCCCCATCCACTAGGTTCGGAGCATTGGTCAATGCCGATAGGGCGCGTACTCCGGCATCCAATTCATTACCTGTCAAGGTCACGACATGCGGAGAATTGCCATCGGCTGTTCCTGAAGTTCTGGTGAATGTCACTGTTCCTGAAGCTAGAGCTTCTGAAAGGGTATAACCTACATTGGCATTATTGACTCTACCACCTGTAGCCGGACTAACAGCGCTAAACACCGGAGCTACTCCATCGACCCCTATAGCCTTGTTTGCACCAAGCGAATTGGCCTCTCCCGGAGTTGGTAGGGTAAGTGTAGCATTGTTGCCCACTGCATCGGCAATAGTACCGGAGTTTAAGCTCAATGAATTGACGTTTACATAATCCAAGTCACTGTTCTGATCGCCAGACTGTACTGTATAATTAAAGCTCAATGTGCTGGTGCCTGTACCTGCAGTGTAATCTACAGTGCGATCTGTTGTACCAGTCTCCAGAGTGATTTGAGGAGTGCCGGTTACGGTTACAGCCTCGCTAAAGGTTACGGTTACGACCACAATATCGCCCACTTTGTAAGTACCATCGGCTGTGGTTGAAGACACACTGGTTACAGTTGGAGGCACTGCATCAATCACTATGGCCTTGTTTGCACCAAGTGAATTGGCCTCTCCAGGAGTTGGTAGGGTAAGTGTGGCATTGTTGCCCACTGCATCGGTAATAGTACCGGAGTTTAAGCTCAACGAATTGACGTTTACATAATCCAAGTCACTGTTCTGATCGCCAGACTGTACTGTATAATTAAAGCTCAATGTGCTGGTACCTGTGCCCGTAGTATAATCTACGGTGCGATCGGGTGTACCAGTCTCCAGAGTAATTTGAGGGGTGCCGGTCACGGTTACAGCCTCGCTAAAGGTTACCGTTACGACCACAATATCGCCCACTTTGTAGGTACCATCGGCTGTGGTTGAAGATACGCTAGTAACGGTTGGAGCTGTAAGGTCTATGGTATAAGTTTCTTCCGATCCTATGACACCGGCAAAAGCATTGCTTGAATTATCAACAATATTCTGCCCTCCAGCAAAACCGAGGTCTACTGTTCCTTCAGCATCTATATTACCCACTGTTACATCAAAGACTGAGTTGGCCGTTTCGGTCGATACTCCAGTTACTGAGGCCGAACCACCACCGGTTACGGCAAAGTCTGTCGCGTCTACGTTCTGAACATCTTCATTGAATGTAACACGGAATGTGACGCTGCTTGCATTAGTAGAGGCAGTTGCAGGGCTCTGGCGCACAATTGAAGTTACTGTTGGGGCCGCCTGATCATTAAGAGTGGCTGTATTGTTAGCGGTTTGATCGGCAGCACCTGCACGTCCATTAATATCAAAAACCTCATTAGCTTGAAGATCTACCTCAATGGTTTCGGCTCCATCAGGTGTACCCGTAAGACTGAAGAATATTCTTACCGTAGTTTCACCGCCTGTCAAAGCCGAAGCTGAACCTTCTGTAGGGCTATCGTTTTGCTTCACACTGGATATTACCGGAGTGGTTGCCGTTCCACCAGAAATTTTCAAGTCAAAATCAGCTGGTGTAAGTCCTCCACCTCCACAGTTGTCTTCATAAACAGCTTCGTTGAAGGTCACATCGATGTAAGAATTATCTGCTGCCAGACTTACTCCGGTAATGAATGGGTCAACCAGGTCATTCAACGTTCTGGTATTGTTGCTCTGGCTGGCAGCCGCAGCATTACCTAGTACGTCAAAGACAGAACTTCCATCAGCGAAGTTAACTGTAATGGTCTCTCCACCATCTGCCACTCCTGTGGTTGTAAAGTTCACTCTTATATTGCTTTCACCACCAACCAGATCAGAAGTACCGTTCAATTGCTTGAGGCTGGTTATTACTGGCGTATGCGCGGATCCTCCACTAATTGAAAGCTGAATATCTGAAGGCTCCAATGCACCAGTTCCGCCATTGGTACTGTACATACCTTCAGTTGCGAATATTTCTATAAAGGTGTTTTCGTTATGAAGTCCGAGGCTGGTAATGGCCGGGCCTGATGCATCATTGGCCGCTCCAATTGTAGCGGCTGCACGAGTAAAGTCGGCTGTATCATCATCTGTATCGGTTCCATTAGGGCTTCTTTGCACCGACTCATCGCTCACAGAAGAAGCATTACCGGTAGGGGCTTCGCCTCCTGCTCCTCCCAGTTTTACCTGATCTACTGTGGCTCCGCTAGGATCTTTAAGAATTATCTGAACATCGTTATTCAAAAGGCCGGAACCATCGGGGTTACCTAATACCAGGAAGTCTCCAAACTGTGTGCTGTTGAACGTTCCTGAACCGGACGAGATGTAATTAGAAACATCAAAGGCTCCGTTGCTGGTCAAATCACCCGTAATGTCCGAACCATCAATAAGCTCTATAGTCCAACCGGTTAAATCAATACCTGTACTCTTAATATATAACTCTACCCACTCATCGTCTGAGCCAGGCACTCCACTTGCAGTTGAAGCAAAGTTTGTAGAACTCCAGTCTCGCTGAGGATCTGTAACCACCTCATTAATCACTACATTTACAGTGCTAAAACTAAGGGTAGAAGAGCTCGAAATACCGACAAAATCATTTCCGGCATCATCATCTAATGCCGATGCATCTATTTCTATATGATAGTTTGTTCCTTTTTTTAAGGTACCTGAAGGGTTTAAAGTAACAGTAGCACCTGAAACACTAACCAATGAACCATTGGTAACGTCCAACTGCTCAAAGTTACCCACACCGGTTTCAACGATTGTAATATTACCAGTGCCTACAACCATATTGTCGTCAAATGTAATGGTAAGGTTCTGGCCTAAATTAACATTGGTTGCTCCGTTTGCAGGCGAACTACTCTGAATAGTGGGCGCAGTTACATCGGCTGTGGTTACGTTTACGAGGGTTGGCGATGCCTGAAGGTTTGGTGTGCCTTCATCGTCTCTGGCTACCACATATACATCGTAGGCGGTCTCTGACGTTAGACCTGTTACGCTAAAGGCATTGGTAAAGCCTCCCGAGTTTACGGTGGCATTACCCGAGGTTACGGCTGCTGCTCCGCCATTTCCGGTGCCGCTAACCACCTCTGCAGAGGTAGGAGCGGTAGCTCCGTCTAGTAGAACCACATAAAAAATATCTCCCGCTTCATCTATATCTGTATTCAAAGTAAAGCTGGTGCCTCCTACCGATGAAGCATTGGGTGTGCTGTTTTCAAAAATTGGGGCTGTGCCATCTGCGGTAGTGAAATTCAAGGTGGTAGCATCGGTGATACCTGTGTAACTGTTGCCAGCAATATCATCTATGGCCGTTGCTGCTATTCTAACGGAATAATTTTCCAACTCATCCAAGTCTGAAGATGGATTAATGGTCAGAACATTTCCGCTAATTGAGGCCTGAGAACCAGGGTTTGCAGCATCGATAGTAAATGAATTAGAACCATCGGTTTCGTCAATCACTTCTATGTTACCTGTACCAAAGGCTATATTCTCATTGAAAGTCAGGGTAATATTGCCACCGGGGCTTACTCCTGTAGCATCGTCTGTTGGGCTGCTTGAACTCAATGTTGGTGCAGAGGTGTCGACAACCACTGATAATGCTGCAGAAGATGAACTCTCATTGCCTGCTCCATCGGTAGCAGTAACCGTGATATTATGTGTACCCTCAGAGAGAGTCCCGGTTATGATATAGCTGTAACTCCCCCCCACATTGGTGGTGGTAGTTCCTACCAAACCATTAATTGAAGAGGTAATTTTAATGGTAACGCCAGCTTCTATTCCTATTCCACTAAATCTCGGTTGGGTTACTGAGGTTATATTGTCTGTATTAGAAGTTCCCGAGTCAAAGGCTGCAACCAGATCAGGAGCGCCTGGTGTTGTCGGTGCTTCTGTGTCTACTGTGTGGGTAGCCCCTGAAGTAAACCCACCACTAATGACATTTCCTGAACCATCTTGAATACCCGTCCCACTAGACTTTAGATCTATACTGATTGTTCCTGTACCGGAAATAGACCCCACTGACACGGTATAGGTAGCTCCGCTACCACTCATTCCCGTAATGTTACCCGTAACTCCAGAGCCATCTACTGTAAAATCAGTTGCATCAACGCCAGAAACATTTTCGCTAAAGTTTACTGTAAAAGAAACACTAGTAGCGTTGGTAGCTGGCGAACCGCTTACAGTAATGCTACTTACACTTGGCGCAGTTACATCAGCTGTGGTTACGTTTACCAAGGTTGGTGATGCCTGAAGGTTTGGTGAGCCCTCATCGTCTCTGGCTACCACATACACATCGTAGGCAGTCTCTGACGTCAGGCCGGTTACACTAAAGGCGTTAGTAAAGCCTCCAGAATTTACGGTAGCATTGCCAGAGGTTACAGCTGCTGCTCCGCCATTTCCGGTGCCGCTCACCACCTCTGCAGAGGTAGGTGCGGTAGCTCCGTCTGCTAGAACCACATAGAAAATATCTCCTGCCTCATCTATATCCGTATTCAAAGTAAAGCTGGTGCCTCCTATCGATGAAGCACTCGGTGTGCTATTCTCAAAGACTGGCGCGGTATCATCCAGCCCTGTTCCCTGAATAGTAAAATTATAGGGGTTTTCATCTGCATCATCGTTCGCAATGCTTATCTCAGCCGTACGCAGGCCCACTGCACTAGGGTTAAACGTTACTTGAAAAGTGGTAGACCCTGAGGCACTTATTGGGTCTGAACCCGGTTGGCTCGATACTGTAAAATCAGCCGAATGTGTACCGCTGATGGTTACATTTGGAGAACCAGTCAGGTCTAAATCACCGGTACCCGTGTTTTGAATTGTAAATGTTCTCACAATATTGGCTCCGCTACTCGCACCTGTAGAACCAAAATCCGTATGATCTGCTGTGGATGGTGTATTGTCTCCATCCGTTATATCTTGCCCATTTCCCTGGACGTTGATTTCGGGAGCAGCAGTAGAAAAAGTACTACCCGTAAACTCATCAGGTACTGAACCTGGAAAAGAGAAAGACCCGAAAGTCCAATTAGAACTATTATTCACTGCCGCAGCTACCGCAGCTAATGTGCCATTAAATACAGTTGTTCCTGTATATCTACCCTCCATTGGGGAGGTAGACCGAACCATTGCTGTTGTTCCACTGCTAAGCCCTGTTCCGGTTAGATTACCATTGGTAGTTGACCCAACAAACGCCAAGAAAACCGGTGATGCATCAGCCCTGGTACCAGCAACAGCATAAATTTGATCGACCCCTCCATCACTTGTATTGAAGCCGGAATAATCGACATCATTTTCAAATATGGTACCTAAAGTTGCGCTAATTCCAAGGTCATTATCATCAGCATCCGTAATGTCAATAATTGTCCCTTTAGCTATAGTGGAGCCTGTATTATTAGTCCACTGCAACTCCCCCTCACCGGATTGCCCCGACCAATTCCCACTGGTGTTTGGTTCTTTATCAATAAAACTAATTACGGTACCATTGGGACAGTCATCAAGCAAAAGGAAAGAAAAACCATCATCTGAATCATGATATGCCACAAAAACAATATCGCCTGCAGCATCAATTGCTCCGTTGTCGTTTTGGGCAAAGGATGCATTGAGGCCGATGAGCGAAAATACGATAGCCAGAAGTTTTTTCATTGGATATAAAAGGTGTTTTGGTTGTTGGTGAAGTAATTAGAGTCGATTGTAGTCATACCTCCAAATCTAATAAGAATACCTAAATGAGATGATAAAAAAGTAGGAAGCTCACTTAAATCAAGTAATTATACCTAGTCCTCCTGCGGGTAATTACTCATCTCATACCTACGTCAATTTAAGCAAGACAAGGCCTCTGCCAAAAGAGACAGAGGCCTTAAGATAGTATTTCAATCAGATTAATTTCTTGAAGGAAATGTTCCAAACAAAGCTATGATGTAGTAGATGGCCAGGTAGGGCTGCATATTACTAAACGGCTGACTACCCCCTGTTAAACCCACAGTTGGCGCCCCCCCAAATTGAACACTCACACTTCCACCATTGTAGAAAGAATTTGAACTTGACGCAGATGAAAAGTTATCATTCCCCGTGTTGGCCAGCACACCTTTAGAAGGATCACTTTCATCTTCACTACCCGAATCGGAATTTACAGGAATTGGCACTATACCAGTAACACTATCCATACTCGCCAAGTGGTTGTGCGAAGGCATATTCAATACCGATAACTGAGTGTTTGCTGTGCCGCCTCTTTGCCCTAGTCTGTAAGTTGGTAATCCAGGACCTGTCCCAGGGCCAATTGGCACTCTGCCCCTTAAATCGGGCAAGGCAAAGGTGGTTCTTCCATCTCCGCCATAGGTAGTCCCTAAGATTGAAAAAAGTGCAGTATTGGATGAAATAGCCATTAACTGCCCCTCACAAAAAGCCCATCCGCGGGGAGCAAAATTGCCCGCAAAAAGCATAACTTGACCTATAAAAGGTTCCATAGTATTTAATGTTTACTGTTGAAAAAAAATTTTGATTAAGTAAACGAATTAAATCAAGAGTTCCTAAAATGATTTTGCCATTGGTTAGATTCGGCAGATAAATACTAATTGGCCCTATCGTTGATAACTTTTGGTAAACCAGGTAATTCCCTGGCTCTTTAAATTGGCATGAAGACTTTCAACCATCTCTAGTTTTTATTGGTATCAACATGCCATATATTCGTTGGAATTCTAACCAACCCAATACGCAGAACAATTAAACACACATGACATCTATTAAGCTACCCTTCAGGTTCAACTCATCTCTACTGAAACAAGAGGTCGATTCAATCGACCGAGAACTTTACCACGATATTTACAACCCTTTCGTAGATCGTGACATGCTTTTTTCACTTCACCTCGTAACTCCTGACTTAAAGAGTGGAGGGTTTATACCGAATGAGCTTTTAACTAAGTTTCCCGAGTTATTCAAAATATATAACAGCATTAAGTCTGATAAGGAAACGTACCGAATTCACATACTCAGGTCCGGAGGTGTAATTAGAAGACATAGAGACATAGCCAGAAATTATGAAAACGGTGTTTTTCGAATTCATATTCCGGTTTCACACCCTAATGGAATGCTTACTCTATTGAATGACAAACCCGTGGACTGGCAGGAAGGAGAATGCTGGTATCTGGATTTAGACATGCCTCATGAGATAAGAAATGAAAGTGACCATGATAGAATACATATAGTAATGGATTGTGTAAGAAATGCCTGGTGGGACAATATTTTTTCTCAGGCCAACTACACCCCTTCATTTGGTACCGGGTATTCGAGAATGCAAAAAGAAGAACTTCAAGAAATGAAGCAGCTCTTAATAAATATGAATTCCAGCGCCAATGAACTGGTCATTGCCCAAATTGAACAAGAACTAAAGAATAGAGAAAGCGCATAGCGTTAGAGCTACAACCCAAGGTATGGGTTGAACCAACCGGAATCGACCATATTGGAATGGGGAATATTGAGCTCATGAAGGGCTGCTGTTCTTAGTTGCCGGCCAAGGGTACTTTGGGTGGAAGCTACTTTACCCTTATATAAATGTTCAACCAAATGAATCACACTTTCTTCTCCTCTCAGAGCTTTGGACGGAACAAAACTTCCTCTGGAAGAATTTATTTCAATACCCGAAAGCTGTAAAACTCCTCCCCCATCACGACTAGCACCCAACAACACCCCAGACTCATAACCAAGGGCTTCAAAAACATCTCCATTAAACCAGTTTACCTCTTGCGGCTGCGAAGCTCCCATGGTAAGTGTAGTGGAATATACTTTAAACGCCTCTTCGGGCTCAAAAGATAGGTCTCTAAGTAGATAAGGCAGCCCAAGCAAAGGCACTTTTTGGTGGAGTTTTCTATTAATAAAACCTTCCATAAACAGCCGCGCCTCCTCCCCACAAAATGCAGCAATAAGAAAGTCGGGAGAATCTTTTTCTATGTAATCGAGTACTACTGACGGGTCTGAAAGATTGTCTACTCCCTGAGGAAGTCTTGTTACGGCAAAAGACCACTTGGAATCAGGGTTGGCCTTTTTCATGCCAAGATCCATTGCTTTGGTGAAATTATAGGCCATATCATATACTCCACCTACTAGCATTCCTTTTGAACCAAACTTCTCAGTGCCCCAATATCCTAAGCTCCACATTTGCTGCCAGATATGATCTGAGTTAATAAATACATTATTGGGCAGGTCTTTTAGCTCTGGCAAATGACCTCCCAAATTATTCACCACAATAGGAACTCCAGCCGACTCGAATACTTTTGAACAAAAAGCCAGAGTTTGGTTAGATACAATACCGGTAATGGCATCGACCTCATGAAATTCAGTCATTTTCCTCATGACCTCCTCCACCAATCGAGGGTTTCCGTTGCCAATAAATTCTAACTCCATTTGTTCTATACCCACTTCTTTAGCAGCACGCTTTAGCCCACTTTTAAAACGTTTAGCCATAGGAAGAATAGATGAGCTGGGAAGAAGTACACCAAGGGTAAAATCAGTCATTCGGTATGTATTTGTTTATTGAATAGTTTGGCATTAAGGTTCCGACAAAACTGTGGAAAAAGAATCCGATTTCAAGTCTTAAGTCAGATTTTTATCTTTTAATTTAGAAATCCTAAAAAAACGAAACTACATGAATGCACACAATACAATGCATGAAGATCTGGAAAAAGCCTTAAAGCACTTTAACTCCGGCAACCTATCAGAAGCGGAGTCATTACTCAATGAAATTTACCATAAAGAGCCTGACAACATAGATGCCTCATTTTACCTGGGCATTCTTGCTGCTCACAAAGGCAATGCAGAAAAAGCTATTAATCATTGGAAACAGGCTCTGAAGGTTGATGCTAATCATTTTGAGAGTCTCTCCAACCTGGGCTATCTGTATACACAAATCAATGATCTTAAATCGGCCAAAGATTACCTTCTCAAAGCCAGCCGACTAAAACCACAAAGAGAAGAAGTTAGCCTACAACTTGCCCAGGTACACGACATGCTGGGTGAGAAAAGTCAGGCACTGAGTATACTGGAACCCTTGTTGCAAGAAGAGCCGATAATACCTGATGCTTATTTGTATCTGGCCGATTTAAAAGCTAAAGAAGGGAAACTTCAGGAGGCAGAAGCACTACTGAATGAGCTCACCCGTAAAGCTCCTCAAGTTCATCAGTCCCATCTGTACCTTGCCCGGTTATACTCGCTTGCCGGCAGGACTGCGGAAGCAGAAAAGGCCTTTAAAAAAGCGCTCGAACTCGGGCCTCAATTCATGGAAACCACTTTTGAGTATGCCCGGTTTCTCATTTCTAACGGGCAGGGAGCTCAGGGAGCTTCTTTGCTTGATGAAATGGGAAAAACCTATCAGCACAATGTTCAGGTTCAAGTTCAAATGGCGGGTTTGTATGAAGAGTTAGGCAACTTTGAAAAGGCTTTGGAGGCCTATACCAAAGCTTTGGATTTAGCCCCCGGAAACGAGGAAATTAAAAACAAGCGCAGCCAAATATATACCCGTTTCGTTCCTCCCTGGCACATGGAGATGCTCTCAGACCTTGAGCGCAACGAGGCATACCAAAAGGCTATAGAATCGGTGGTAAAAGAAAACTCAGTGGTTCTTGACATTGGTACAGGGAGTGGTATTCTCTCCATGATGGCCGCAAGAGCTGGTGCAAAACATGTATATACCTGCGAGAGTTCGGGTTTACTAGCCGAAGCTGCACTAGACATTTTCAAGAAAAACGGATACTCAGAAAAAATTACGCTCTTTAAAAAATACTCTACGCAAATACCACCGAACGACCTGAAAGAAAAACCAAATGTTATTGTGGCCGAAATATTCGACTCAGGACTACTGGGAGAGCATGCGGTATTTTCATTTAGACATGCCATTGAAGCTTTAGGAGCACCAGGTTGCAAAACTATTCCCCAATCGGCCAATGTAGTTGGCCGCATAATTAGCCTACCGAAACAAAAGCAAATTCATCCCATAAAAGACATCTCGGGCTTCGATTTGTCTCCTTTTAATAAGTTTCGCGTAGCTGAAGCCTATCTGTCTATGAAGCTATCGGCTACGGAGCATGAGTTTATGTCTGATGAAAAGGATTTACTTCATGTGAACTTCGAAAAGCCCTGGCCAACCATTCCGGGCAATCATAGCCAAAGAGTAGAGCTTGAGTTTGAAATAACGCGGAATGACAACATTCATGGTGTGGCCTTTTGGTTCAAACTGAACCTAACCAATGACATATCTATCTCTAGTGCACCAGAGAGAAAGGACAATCACTGGGGGCAAGCCATTGCTTTCTTTGACAAGGAGTTAGCTGGCAAAAAAGGCAATGTTCTTGGACTTACTTTGTGCTATAACGACATCAAAATCTGGTTTGAAAATGCCAGAATAGTCAATGAATAGCCAGCCAGACCAAACCCACAGCGAAGTATGAAGCCAAGTCATCGTTTTTCATTTCGGTTCGACTATAAACCCATACTCAAGGAGTTTCAATCTTTATCCGTTGAGTGCCAGAAACATTTCAATACCGGCTACTATGATGGGGAATGGAGTGGTCTTTCTTTAAGAAAACCAGTTGATGCCCGGCACGAATTGAGTGCCGGAGATCAACAAAGTGATATTTATCAAGACACTGAATATTCCGGCTTAATGAGCTCCACTCAGTCCATACTGGACTACTTCCACTGTGAAAAAACGGCAGTCAGAATTCTCAAATTGACTCCCGGGAGCCATATAAAAGAGCATTCAGACCACAGCCTAAGCTTTTTTGACGGGCTCGTTCGTTTGCATATTCCATTGCAAACCAATCCGCAAATTGAGTTTATTGTTGCAGGAGAAAAATTACCCATGAAAGAGGGGGAATGCTGGTTTGCCAATTTTAATGAGTTGCATAGTGTTTACAATGGCGGCCAAACCGATCGGATTCACTTAGTAATTGACCTGAAGGTAAATGACTGGCTAGCTTCTCTATTCGAAAAAGAAGGCATCATCAGTACAGGAGAAGAAGCACCAGACCCAATGGATAGCCAGCCCAAGTCTGCTAAAATAGAGATGATTAAATCGCTTCTATCCATGAATAGTGAAACTTCTACCGATCTGGCTAAGAAGCTCATTAGCAAATATGGACTTGAGAATGAGATTGCCTGAATAATCCATTATTGAAGTGGGAACTATACATGTGCTCACTGCTTTCATCTGGGAGCAGACCCGCTCCTTAAACAGCTTCTATCGCGATTATTATTTAAAGAATGCAGAATTCAGATAGAATGGCACTGTGAATAGGAAAGCAACGAGTTTAATCTGATTCTTAATCTCTGAGCCACTTCGTAAGCACAGGGAACCCTGCCCTGCCTTTGGCAACCTCCTCTTCGCTTCTGCATAGGCCCATCCATTGCAATAGTGGTAGTGCTATGTAATTCCCAGCCTCAAAGTTTTCTATATACCATTCTGAAGAGTCTTTGTATCCGTTTTCATGAAAAACAATATGAGGATCTAAATCAAGATACCTTAGTGCAGCATAACTCCAAAGTATAGCTGCCGGCTCCAGACTATTAATATTCATTCCCTCCCCCGGCTCCAGGTCTCCGGACGCACATGCTCTTTCTTCGGGTTTCATCAAAGCTAAATGACCTGCCTCATGGAGAAGGTCTCCCGGATAAGTAAGTTTTGACTCATCATAGAGAATTATGCCTTGATCGATGCGAATACCGGGAACAAAGGTTTCACCGGTGAGAATAGCTTCTCGAACAGACAAACCAATTTGCTCAAGAAAGGTGGTGATCTTAAAAATCACCTGACCTCTATCTACCGCAGGTACCATAAAAGCCTTTCTAAAAAATAGTGGTTATGCGTTTGACAATCTAGCCAAACGCATAACCACACACAGATTAATTTCCTACTTCTCTCAACAACGTTTCAATAGCTTTTTCCAGCTGCTCATCTCTACCTCTATCGATTAGGCCCGGCATATTCTTTATTTTGATATCCGGCTCGGTTTGCAGGTTTTCCATCCAGCGGCCGCTCTTATCTTTGGCACTTACCGGAACTACTCCCCAGCGACCACCATTAGGCAGACCTTCCCAACCGGCAAATGAACAGGTACCCGGTACGGGCATACCCAGCGTAGTACCAATTTTAAGATCGGTATAGCCCTGTGCAAAGCAATGACCATCGCTATAGTTCGATTCATTGAACATAGCCAGCGTGGGCTTGGTCCAGCGCGAGGTTGGCTCTCCCCCTACTACTTTGGCAGCCGTGGCATAGGTTATAAATGGCTCTCCGGTAAAGAACATAGCCAGATCGGCAACCAAATCGCCTCCGCCATTAAAGCGGGTATCTACAATTACTCCTTTGGTTTCATAGTATTTGCCCAGCATATCTTCAAATATGCTACGGTAAGGGCCGTCACTCATGCCCGGAATGTGCACATATCCCAACTTTCCGTTGGACTTCTCTTTGACTTCGGCCTCGTTGATACGAACAAACCTTTCATAGAGCAATCCTCTTTCGGCTCCCAGAGAAATGGGCTTCATGGTGATTTCCTGTTTGTTTTCACCCTTGGCATCGGTTATTTCCAGTAGCGTAAACTTATCGGCCTTTCTGTTGAGGTAGGCAGCTATGTCTCGATCGGGAGTAATGGTTTCTCCATCAATTTTCTGGATAATCATTCCCGGTTCTACATTGAATTTGGCCTTATCAAGAGGACCTCCTTCAATTACTTCGGTAATGTGTATGCCATTCCCCTGATGTTTGTAGTCGAAGAAGATGCCCAAAGAGGCTGTTGCATCTGCGTTTTCTATACTGCTACCATAGCGTGCCCCTGAATGCGAAACGTTCAACTCGCCTAACATTTCTGAAAGCATTTCTGAAAACTCATAGCCATTACCAATAGAGGGCAAATACTTTGCGTATTCTTTGCGCATGAGTTCCCAGTCCACACCGTGGTAGGTTGGCTCATAGAAAATGTTTTTAGTACGAATCCACACATGATCAAACATATAGGCTCTCTCGGCCACTTCATCGTAAGTCATTTCGCCTCGAATGGAAATCCCTTCTTGTTTACCACTTTCGGGGTCAATTTTAGAAATCCTACCTCCACTCAACAGGTAGAGATTTTTCATGTCTTTATCCCAGGTCATTGAACCAAAACCGGTATTCAAGCGAATGGCCTGCTTTGTTTCCCTGGTTCTCAGGTTAGTAACCCACAGGTTTTGTCCGGCCTCAAAGCTGGCCAGGTAGTACAGCTTTTCTCCGTCTTTAGAAAGTACTGCATCGCCCAGGTAAGAGGAATGAATGGTAAGCCTTGCCTTGCGCTCTTTCATTCCGTCCCAATCAAACTTCAGGTCTTTACTCTCTTCTTTTCTCGGCTCTTCTTTCTTTTTCTTTTTATCACCATCTTCCTCTTTAGGCTCTTCCTTCTTCTTGGTTTCTTTTTCTATCTCCTGCATGAGCTCATAATCTTCTTTGCTCATATTGAATTGGTCATAGGCCTCCTGAGTAAAGAACATGGTGTATACATCGCTCTGACTTCTGCCGCTGGTAGCCAAACTTTTGAGTCCGTCCCGGTTGCTAAACCATATCATTTGCTTGCCTTCATTTACCCATTTAGGAGACGAATCGTAATAACCGCTTTCTGTAAGGTTAACTCGTTGAGAACCATCGGCAGCCAAAAGCAACACTTCGCTATTGTTCAGCAGCTTGCTCCAGTCTACCAGCAACCATTTGCTGTCCGGGCTCCAGGTAAAATACTTGTCTCCGTCTCTCATGTGAAAGAGGTCGTCCTGTGTAAGCAGGCTCACTTCGTTTCCGGAAGCCACATCTCTAACCACCAAATTTCTTCTGTCTTTTATGTAGGCCAGTTTCTTTCCATCGGGCGAGAAATTAGGCATATAGGCATCTACCTCTCCGCTAATCATGGGCTCTTCCTTCAAAAGAGTAGAAGCAAAAAAGAATGGCTCCTGGGCTTCTCTGATCCGGGTTGACTTAAAAATGCTCCATTTACCGTTGCGCTCTGCGGCATACACTACCGACTTCCCATCTGGGCTGAAAGTAACAAACTGCTCTGCTTCGGGCGTATCGGTAATTCGTTTGGTGAGTGAACCATCTACAGAGGTTACAAACACTTCGCCTCTGGCCACAAAGGCAATCTCTTTTCCGTTGGGAGAAACCGCCATTTCACGAACACCGCCATTAATACTTATAAACTTGTCTTTATTGGTTTTCTCCTGTGTGCGTATGGTCACATTCACTTTCTGAGGCTGCGCGCCTTCGCGCATGGTGTATAACTCTCCGTCATAGCCAAAGGCTAGAGTGCCACCTCCAAAACTCAGGAACCGCACGGGGTGTAAATCGAAAGATGTTAGCTGCTGGCTTTGTGATGGGTTAGCCAGGCTCATTTTATGCACATTGAAAGTTCCACTGGCTTCGCTTAGGTAATAAACTGACTGCTCATCGGCAGAAAAAACAGGTTGCCTGTCTTCGCCTGCTCTATTGGTGAGCATTTTGTGTGTATTTGAAGCTTTGTCGTAAATCCACAAATCTCTTGTTATGGCAGAGGTATGGTGCTTTCTCCACTCGTTTTCACCTCCTTTTTTATCGTGGTAGATCATGGTATTGCCATCCTTACTCACTTGCACATATTCGGCAGGAATGGTAAAGATCTGATCTACTCTTCCTCCTTTTACCGGCACACTGTATAGCTCAGGCTGCGAGCCTGTGGGGTACTGACGGTGCTCCTTTGTATCCATGCGTTGGGCTCCAAAAATCACCGACTGGTCGTCATGTGAAAAAGTAAAGGGGCTCTCATCGTTAGAGTGATAGGTGAGTCTTGTAGCAGGGCCTCCGTTGGCGCTCATCACAAATACATCAAAGTTGCCGTATCGGTCAGATGCAAAGGCAATCTTTTGACCATCACTGCTCCAAACGGGCATATAATCATGCGCTTCGTGAAAAGTTATCTGCCTGGCTTCTCCGCCACCAACCGGCACCACATACAAGTCGCCTTTATAAGTAAAAGCAATTTGCTGACCGTTGGGCGAAATAGACTGGTATCGAATCCACTTTGGCGTTTCCTGGGCATTGAGTGCCAGAAGGGTCAGGGAAAAAAGTAGTGTAAAGAGTTTCTTCATGAATTGAGTTTTTTTAGAAAGCCCAATCTATGAAAACTGCGCTTAAGGAGGAAGAAAGAACTCCACAAGCCCTCATTAAAATCGACCGAAGGTCAATGCAACGTTTGTCTGTACTAAAAACAGCTTCTTATCAGGTATTTTCTTCTTTGTTTCGGGGCTTGTATAGGACAATAATCTGAATGGAGAGACCAATAATTACCAGGGCTATAACTTCCAACTGGGTAAGATAGTCCATGGCATCTACCGATTTAGTGGCCTTCTGTAACTGCCTCTTACCTTCTGCTAACTGTATTTTAGAGAGGGCATAAAGGTCTTTTTCCATGGCATCTATTCTCCCTAAAAATACTGCCTTGGCCTCTTGAGCATTCTTGTTTTTTGAGGCCCAATCGGCTTCCAGCACCCTAAGTTCTTTCATATGGCTGGCAAACGAATCGAGAAAGCCCTTCTCTTCGCGAGTGAGGCGAGTGCCATAAAACTGCTCTACAAACTGACCGATGGAGTCATTGACCATTTTAGACCGACCATTAAAAAAGGCCAAATCATCGCGCAGAATGGCCAGACGTTTTTCCTCAACCAGCAAAGTAAGCTCAAATACCAGGTCTTTGGCTACCAGCCGATCTTCATAAATGGTAACAACCGATTCTTTCACTCGTCTAAAATGCTGCCGATCTACGAGATTAGTCGCTAAAATAAGAAGGAAGACCACCAGCAATCCGGCCGTCCATTTCAATTTGTCTGCCATTGTTTTCATAGGTGAATTTATTTAACCATAGGCCACATAGTCTATGGTAACGCTCATTTATACAGTGCGTACGATTTCTCCAAAAATTGGATTTTGTTCGCACAATTTTAAGCGAAAAGATAAAGGAATCGGCAAAATTCCAAAATCAGATTTTTACCTAACCCGATTATGGAAACAGATGCCGTTTTTTTCTGTACCCCGGCCATACAGCTGTTTGGGTCAAAGAAAGGGGCAGAAAACAGGTTTTGCGCTAAGAAAACTATAGATGAGAGGCTATCTGCTGGCGAATGTCTTCGAATTGCTGGGGAGACAACTTCAGCTTTGGCCGGCCAAAGTCAATATCGTGCATGCCGTGCAGAGGAATAAGGTGTATGTGTGCATGGGGAACCTCAAGGCCCACTACAGCCACCCCCACCCTTAGACAGGGGATAGCTTTTTCTATGGCTTTTGCCACCTGAAAAGTGAAGGCCTGAAGCCTGAGGTAAGTATCTTCATCCAAATCGAACAGCTTGTCTATCTCTTTTTTAGGCACCACTAATGTATGTCCCTCATTGAGCGGGTTAATGTCTAAAAAAGCAATAGCATGATCGTTCTCTGCCACTATGTGGCCCGGAATTTCTCTGTTAATGATTTTGGTGAAGATACTTGCCATTGTAGAAGCTTAGTCTAGCGTTATTTCCAGAATCTCAAATTCCAACTTTCCGGCCGGAGCGTTCACCTCTGCAATTTCACCTACTTTTTTATTGAGCAGGCCTTTACCAATTGGCGACTCATAAGAGATTTTACCCGACTTAAGATCGGCCTCTTTTTCAGAAACCAGGGTATATTTTACGGTCATTCCATTCTTTACGTTTTTAATTTTCACAGTCGAAAGAATGGACACTTTAGAAAGATCTACATCTTCCTGTTTTCTAATTCTGGCATTGCCAACCAGCGTTTCCAGTTCGGCAATTCTCATTTCCATCAGGCCCTGAGCATCTTTAGCGGCATCATACTCGGCATTCTCACTCAGGTCGCCTTTGTCTCGGGCCTCGGCAATTTGCCTTGCCATATCGGCCCTGCCTTTGGTTTTTAGTTCGTGAAGTTCATCTTTCAACTTCTGCAAACCTTCTTCGGTGTAATAACTTACACTTGACATATCTATAATATTTTAGTGTTCACACAAAAAAACAACGGTCTCAAACTGAAACCGCCTTAAACACATAAAATCGCCCTTGAGCGATTGTATAGCTACAAAGTTAGCAAAAATAAGTTAAGTGGAAAGTTAGCGATTCCAGTCGATACGATAGTAACCGGCAATCTTACTCACCAAGACTTCATTGATTCGTTTGTAGGAGGCAAAGGTCCACCCGGCAACATGTGGCGATAGTACTACATTCTTTCGAGCGAACAAGTTCTCAAACCTTTGCTTTTCTTCGGAGGTCAGGGCTTCGAATTTTTCTTTTTCGAGCACATCGAGAGCGGCTCCTAATA